>JANLRI010000161.1:0-3797 GCA_031361565.1 Betaproteobacteria bacterium
AACCCCAGCTTCTCCGTGAATGGGCCGTTGTTGTCGAGAAGCACCTTGTTCCGCCTCCGTGCCCATACTCCCGAATCACTACGTGCACTGATTGCCCGGGCGCTTAGCGGAACCCCGGCAACACTCGACGATGACGCCGCGGAACACCTCATCAACCAAGCCGATGGTGACGGTCGCTCGCTCCTCACCTCGCTCGAAGTAGCCCTGGCCCTGGCCGACGACCCCGAACGCGAAGGCGTTCAATATCAAGTAACCCTGGCCGACGCCGAAGCTGCCGTGGATTCCCGGGTGCTGCGCTACGGACCCGATGAGCACTACGACATCATAAGTGCCTTTATTAAATCCCTTCGATGCTCCGATCCCGATGCCGGGTTGTACTGGTTGGCACGCATGATTACTGCGGGTGAAGACGCCCGGTTCATCGCTCGTCGGTTAATGATTTTTGCTTCCGAAGATGTGGGCTTGGCTGATCCGTTGGCCCTTGTTGTTGCTGAAGCTGCGGCCCGGGCCGTCGAGTTCGTAGGACTACCCGAAGCACAGTTGAACTTGGCCCAAGCCGTCGTGCATTTGGCAACCGCGCCGAAATCGAATCGGGTTGCGCTGGGTATATGGGCGGCGATGGCCGATGTGCAGGAACGTAGTGCCAGTGAGGTGCCGATCCACCTTCGCGATGCCCACTACAAAGGTGCCGCCAAGCTCGGTCACGGCAAGGGCTACCTCTACCCCCACGATGCGCCTGATGGTTGGGTTCCGCAGCAGTATCTGCCCGATGACCTCGTTGACCGCAAATATTACGAACCATCCCAACTCGGCCACGAAGCAAAAATTGCCGCTCGTTACCGTCGGATCGAACAGTCGCCTCCAACAACACCGCCGGAGTAACTCGGTCGCGTTGCCAGAAACGTGAATTGGGCGCGTGTCGAAGGGGGGTGTTTATCTGTTTCTCTGCAGCTCACATGTGCGGGTGTGGGAGTAGCGTCGGGGTATGAGTTGGTTGGGTTGGGTTGCCGTGGCCATCTTTGTTGTACTGGCCTTGGTTGTGCTGGTGCTGTACAAAGCCGTGCGGGTTTTGGGCCGAACCGTCGACGAACTCGTAGTTGGCCTCGATCACATGCGGTCACAAACCCTGCCGCTGCTCCAAGAAACCCGTAGCGCGTTAAAACGCTCGGAAGGTGCCGCCAACAAAGCCGATGCCCTGCTCGACGTGGCAACCTCCCTCACGACAACGGCTGATTCGGCAACGCGCTTGGCTTACCGTGTAGTCACCAACCCGTTTGTGAAAGTGCTCTCGTGGTTCACGGGAACCAAGGCCGCAGCTTCACGACTTCGCATGGCTGTTGAACCCGATGGCCCAGTCGTCAAACGGATACAACGCGCCGATGAATCGGTGAAACGCACCAAACGACGCCGTAACTCCATCGAAACCAACAGCGAAGAAGTTCCCGACCGACCACAGCTAGATCGGTAACGTGGGGAAGCCACCGTTTTGCTTTCGAATGAGGCAAGATGGAAGCGTGTTTACGCGACTGATCTGGTGGACAACCGGTGCTGTGATGGGTGCTGGCGGCTCGCAATGGGTACAACGCAAGGTGAAGAAAACGGTGCAGGCCAAGGTTGCACCGCTGCTGCCTGGCGCTTTTGTTGACACGGTGACCACCAAGGCCCGCTCAATCAGCACTAATACCGCTCAGACCGTCCGCACCGCAGTCACCGATGGTCGTTTCGCCTCTAAAACCCGCGAAGCCGAACTCCGCACCAAACTCGAAAACCGCCGAACCCGCCAAAAAACGAAGGTCTGAATCGCAGTCGGCAAATAGGCCGCTGTTTCAAGACCAAATCGGGGCCTGGGTTGGGGGAATTGGGCCGGTAGAGTGTACGGACCATGTCTACGCCTGTGCTTCCGTCGCCTCCTAAGACTTCGAATGATCTTCGTCGTGCGTTTCTCGATTACTTCGCTGGGCATGGGCATAACGAGGTGGCGTCGGCGAGTTTGATTCCCTTTGACCCCACGGTGTTGTTCACGGTTGCGGGCATGGTGCCGTTTAAGAGCTACTTCACCGGCGATGAAACGCCACCATTTAAGCGGGCTGCCACCTCGCAAAAGTGTGCCCGTGCCGGTGGTAAGCACAACGATCTCGACGATGTGGGCCGCACCGCTCGACACCTCGTGTTTTTCGAAATGCTCGGCAACTTCAGCTTTGGCGATTACTTCAAGCGTGATGCCATCAAGTTCGCTTGGGAATTCGTAACCAAGGTGCTGCAGTTCGACACCTCCAAGCTTTGGGTGACGGTTCATTACACCGATGAGGAAGCCGAAAAGCTGTGGCTTGAGCTCACCGATATGCCCATTGAACGTATCCAACGCTTGGGCGACAAGGACAACTTCTGGCAGATGGGCCCTACCGGTCCTTGCGGTCCCTGCTCCGAGATTTACATCGACCGTGGTCCCGAATATGGTCCTGATGGTGGGCCACTGAATCCAGAGGCTGAAGCTCGCTATTTGGAGTTTTGGAACCTGGTGTTCATGCAGTTTGATCAGGCCGAAGATGGTACGCGTACTTCGCTTCCGAAACCGTCGATCGATACTGGTGCAGGCCTTGAGCGCATCCTGTGTCTCCTTCAGGATGTAGAAGCCGTTTGGGAAACCGACCTTATGGCCCCGATTATCGCCAAGGCCCGCGAGCTAACCGGGGTTAGCTACATCGTGGGTGACTACCAAGATGCCGATTCGTTCTCGCTGCGGGTACTGGCCGAGCATGCTCGCTCTGGCGCCATGCTTATTGCCGATGACGTGTTTCCCTCCAACACCGGCCGCGGCTATGTACTCACCCGTATTTTGCGCCGCGCCATTCGCCATGCCTACCGCCTCGGAGTGAAGCGAAATATCCTTCCTGAACTTATGAATTTGGCTGTCGACGTAATGGCCGACGCCTACCCCAACGTCGCCGCCCGACGCGCCCACATCCTGGCTGTTGTCGGTCGTGAAGAAGAGCAATTCCGCAAAACCCTTGAGCGCGGTTCGATTCTGTTGGATAGTGAGTTGGCCAATGCCGTCGGCGGAGAAACTGCGGTACTCAGTGGCGACGTGGCCTTCGAACTTCATGACACCTTTGGCTTCCAATTGGAACTCACTCGCGAAATTTGTGCCGAACGTGGCGGGAGCGTCGACGAAGAGCGTTTCAATGTTTTGATGGACGAGCAGCGTGACCGCGCCCGTGCTGCACGAAAGAACTCGGCAACACCTGAAGAACTGTCCAAGCAGTACCGCGAAATTCAGGATGCCAATGGGCAAACGGTGTTTGTCGGCTACAGCGAAAATCGTGTCGACGACGCCCTCGTACTTGGCGTTGTCGAAATCGAAGGAGGCGCTCCTGGGGCTGTAGAAGTGTTCCTTGATCGCACTCCGTTCTACGCCGAATCAGGCGGACAGATGGGCGACACCGGCGAGTTGCTCAGCCCCACCGGCAAGCTCACGGTGACCGACACCACCTACGCCGTTCCTGGGCTCACCCGTCACGCCGGCATCCTCACCGGAACGCTGGTCGTCGGCGATACGATAAGTGCACAGATCAATGTGGAAGGCCGCGACGCTACCCGCAGAAACCATACTGGCACGCACCTGCTCCACTGGGCCTTGCGTCAGGTGCTGGGCGAACACGTCAAGCAGGCTGGCTCGCTCGTCGGCCCGGATCGTTTGCGATTCGATTTCAGTCATTACGACTCAGTCACCCCAGCGCAGATTCTCGAAATCGAAAACCTCGTCAACGAGGTGGTGCTTACCGCTGCGACCGCCGAAA
>JANLRI010000534.1:0-7027 GCA_031361565.1 Betaproteobacteria bacterium
TACCGCCGCCCAACTGTACCGGTATTGCTCCGTCAATCGCTTTCAGAATGCTGCGAATGGCCAGCTCGTTTTTCGGTTTACCGGCCACCGCACCGTTTAAATCGACCAGATGCAGTCGTCTCGCACCGAGATCAAGCCAACGCTTGGCCATGGCGGCGGGGTCGTCAGAGAAAATAGTGGCATCTTGCATATCGCCTTGACGAAGGCGCACGCAACGACCGTCTTTTAGGTCGATGGCAGGGATCAACAGCATGGGGAGTGGCCTGAGAGAGCTTGAGGAGTGAGTAAATTAGCGACGGTCAAAACGACAAGAGGATGACTATGGAGTCCAGTCGAGAAAGTTAGCGTAGAGCTTTAGTCCGTCTGCGGCGCTTTTTTCGGGATGAAATTGCGTAGCAAAGATGTTATCTCTTGCCACCGCACAGGTAAAGCGGAATCCGTAATCAGTCTGCCCAACGGTCAAATCTTTTGCTTCTGGTTCGACATAGTAGCTGTGAACAAAGTAAAAATAGCTGCCATCGGCCACTCCGGACCAAATCGGGTGAGCCAGGCCTGAAGCAAGAGGCTTTTGGAAAACGTTGTTCCACCCCATATGAGGCACCTTTAGACGCGGGGCTTGAGAGGCGGCGTCAGGAAACCTGAGGACCTTGCCGGCCAGAATACCCAAACCGGGAGTAGCCCCTTCCGCGCTCCAGTCAAACAACATTTGCTCCCCAACACACACACCAAAAAGCGGCTTGGATTCGCTCACTTGACGCACCACATCCTCTAAGCCGGATTGTCGTAGATAGGCCATACAATCTGGCATCGCCCCTTGGCCGGGAAACACCACCCGATCCGCCGCCTTGATGATCTTAGGGTCGCCCGAAATTTGCACCTTGGTCTTGGGCGAAACATGTTCGAACGCTTTAGCCACCGAGCGAACGTTACCCATACCGTAATCGACAACTACCAGAGAACTCATCGCATCATCTTATAAGTCAAAGCTATCCGCAAAATCGGTCAATGCGAAGTCAACGCGCGACGGGCCGGCATGGACTACAACGCTTCTTTGGTAGAAGGAATTCGCCCGCCGCTACGCTCATCCCACTCGACCGCCATGCGTAAGGCGCGGGCAAAGGCTTTAAAGACGGTTTCGCACTGATGGTGGGCGTTTTCGCCCCGCAAGTTATCAATGTGCAAGGTCATCAAAGCATGATTGACCAAGCCTTGGAAAAACTCATGAGTGAGATCCACATCAAACGCGCCAATCATCGAACGCTTAAAAGGCACATGAAATTCGAGGCCCGGACGACCCGAGAAATCGATCACCACCCGCGTCAAAGCCTCATCGAGCGGCACGTAAGCGTGGCCATAACGGCGAATTCCTTTTTTGTCACCAATCGCCTTTGAGAGCGCCTGACCCAGGGTGATACCGATATCTTCTACCGTGTGGTGGGCGTCGATATGCAAATCTCCCTTGGCTTCCACTTCAAGGTCGATCATGCCGTGGCGCGCAATTTGATCGAGCATATGATCAAGGAAGGGAACACCGGTATTAAGTTTTTGCAGACCCGTACCGTCAAGATTAATCGCGACACGAATCTGAGTTTCAGCGGTATTGCGGGACACTTCGGCGCGGCGTGGAGCTTGATTCATAGGGGGCAATCAGTGATTTAGATGAAATGGGCGCTCAAGCAAAGTCGAAACTTAAGTTGAAGCATTGACTTAAATAGATGCAGCAAGTGCCGCCAACAACAAGGCGTTTTCTTCCGGCGTGCTCACGGATATTCGCAGACAATTCGCCAGTAAGCGATGTTGCTTGCCGACATCCTTGACCATGATTTTCCTGGCCTTTAGACCGGCGAGAACCTTGGCGCTATCCGCCACGCGCACCAAGATAAAGTTTGCACGCGAGGGAAATTGCTCAACCCCGGCAATTTTGGTCAGTGCCGCCGAAAGCGTCGCTCGTTCTTCTCGCAACATGGTCGCTTGATCCGCCAAAACATCATAGTTCTCGAGCGCAAACTCGGCGGCGGCTTCATGCAACACCCCTAAGTTATAAGGTGGGCGCACTTTCTCGAGAGCGTCGGTCCAAGGCTTGGCACCACTAGCATAGCCCAGACGGATTCCTGCAAGGCCCAACTTGGAGACCGTGCGCATCACGACCAGGTTGGGATACTCGCCCAGGCGAGGCATCCAGGTATCCAGTGCGAATGGCTGGTAAGCCTCGTCAATCACCACCAGCCCAGGTGCAGCTTCGAGAACCGCCTCGATATCTTCCACCTTAAAAGCATTTCCCGTCGGGTTGTTGGGAAAACAGAGATGCGTTAAGGCGGGTTGCTCACGCTCAATCGTAGCCAACATTAGCGGCAGGTTCAGAGTAAAATCCGCATTCAAATCAACTGGCACGAACTTTACCCCAGCGATCTTGGCCGCCAAGGCATACATCACGAACGAGGGTGCGGGCGCAACAATACATGCTCCAGGTTTGGCCACAATACTGGTGAGCATCGTGATCAGTTCATCCGAACCATTGCCCACCACCACGTCGTAACCAATCGGTATGCCAAGCTTGCCCTGAATCAAGGACTTCAGCCTGGTGTAGCTCGGTACCGGGTAGCGATTGATTTCGACCTCAGCCAAACGCTTGCCCAAGGCCTCGCGCATCGCAGGCGCCATGCGATACGGGTTCTCCATCGTATCCAACTTGATAAAACCTGTTGCATCGGCCACCGGATAGGCATGCATCTCAGCGATCTCGGATCGGATCACGTTGATGGCGGCAGAGGCTTTAATATCGCGGGCGTTCATAGTATTTACTCAGCGTAGGAGTTCAGTGTTTACTTGACTTGTTTCAGTGCGCGGGCGACTAATTCTTAGAATGCAAGCGCAATTCTGCGCTTCTGGCGTGGGCTTGCAAACCCTCGCCATAGGCCAGGGTCGCCGCGATCGGGCCCAGGGTTTGGGCAGCCGCCTGCGAAACTTCGATCATGCTCGAGCGCTTTTGGAAATCGTACACCCCTAAGGGAGAAGAAAACCGAGCACTGCGCATCGTTGGCAACACATGATTCGAGCCGACACAATAATCGCCCAGGCTCTCCGAACTGTATGCACCCAAAAACAAAGCACCGGCATGGCGAATCAACTCGGCCCAACGACGCGGCTCCTGGGCGCAAATCTCCACATGCTCGGCAGCGATGGTGTTAGCAATTTCACAGGCCTCTTCCATGCTGCGCGTATGTACCAGCACGCCACGATCTTCCAAAGATTGACGGATCACTTTGTGGCGAGGCATTTCTGCCAACAGCCGGTTCATCGCGCCCTGCACTGCGCTAATATATTCGGCATCGGGGCAGAGCAAAATGGACTGAGCCATCTCGTCATGCTCGGCTTGCGAAAACAAATCCATCGCCACCCAGTCGGCGGGTGTACTGCCATCGGCGATCACGAGAATTTCGCTTGGGCCCGCAATCATGTCGATGCCCACCTTGCCAAACACCCGACGCTTGGCTTCCGCAACATAGGCATTACCGGGGCCGGTGATTTTATCGACGGCTGGTATCGTCTCCGTGCCATAGGCCAGGGCAGCCACGGCTTGCGCGCCACCTACTGTAAAAACGCGGTCCACACCGGCAATCGCTGCCGCGGCTAATACCCACGGATTACGAACGCCATCCGGTGTAGGTACCACCATGATCAGCTCACCCACACCAGCCACTTTGGCCGGAATGGCATTCATCAAGACCGAGGAAGGATAGGCTGCTTTACCGCCGGGTACATACAAGCCAACCCGATCCAAAGGCGTGATCTTTTGCCCTAAGCGTGTTCCGTCGGATTCGGTGTATTCCCAAGACTGAGCTTTTTGCTTGTCGTGGTAACGACGCACTCTTTCGGCAGCCTGCTCAAGCGCAGTACGCGCCTCAAAGGGAATCTCAGCAAGTGCCCCCTGTAGCTCGGTCCGGGTCAGCTCAAGATGCTTGGCTTCTGTGACAGAGACACGATCAAACTTCAGGGTGTAGTCCAGTAGCGCGGCATCACCACGACCGCGCACCTCCTGGATAATGGCCTCGACGGTCTTGGAAATACCGGCGTCTTGCTTTTCGTCGTAAGCCAGTTTGACTTGCAGAGCGGCATTAAAGTCCGCTTGTCGAGTATCGAGCTTGGTGATTTTGATCATGGCGATGCCTGGTGCAATCCCGCTTAGGCCTCAACCTTGGCCGACACCAAAGCAGCAACTCGCATCGCTTCAATGAGAGGCTTCAGAAGGGCGGCCTTGGTCTTAAACGAAGCTTGATTAACAATCAAACGTGAGGAGATGTCCATAAAGGTCTCCACTTCCACCAAGTCATTGGCCTTCAAGGTACTGCCGGTACTGACCAAGTCTACAATCGCATCGGCCAAGCCCACCAGGGGCGCGAGTTCCATCGAGCCATAGAGCTTGATCAAATCGACATGCACTCCCTTATTGGCAAAATGCTGGCGCGCCGCCTCAACATATTTGGTCGCTACACGCAGGCGCTGACCAGGCTTCACCGCCGAGGCATAGTCAAAACCGCGACGCGTCGCGACGCTGACTCGACAGCGACCAATGCCCAGATCGACAGGCTGGTACAAACCTTCGCCGCCATGTTCAATCAGCATGTCTTGACCGGCCACGCCGAGGTCGGCGGCTCCGTATTGAACATAGGTCGGCACATCACTGGCACGCACCAGAATCACCTGCAGGTCGGGCCGATTGGTTGGCATGATGAGCTTGCGCGAATTGAGATCGGCCTCAGCAATTTCTACGCCCGCCGCCGCCAACAAAGGGGCCGCATCATCCAAGATTCGGCCTTTAGATAGAGCCAGGGTAATCATGACACTCGGGTAATGTTGGCACCCAGGGCGGCAAGCTTGACTTCCATCTTTTCATAACCGCGATCAAGATGGTAGATGCGGTCAATAATGGTCGTGCCGTCGGCAACCAAGGCCGCAATCACCAAGCTCGCCGAGGCGCGCAGATCGGTGGCCATCACATTGGCCCCAGATAAGCGGGGCACGCCTTTGATCACCGAAGTGTTGCCTTCAATCGTAATGTCTGCGCCCAGGCGCTGCAGTTCTTGCACATGCATGAAGCGGTTCTCGAAAATCGTCTCGGTCACCATGCCCGTGCCATCTGCGACGGCATTGACGGCCATAAACTGTGCCTGCATATCCGTTGCAAAACCTGGGTAGGGAGCGGTGCGAATATTCACGGCTTTCGGTCGGTTGAAAATATTTTGGGCGGACAGGTTCTGACCCACACTCCCTGGATCATAGCGATCAAAGCGCACCCGTATCCAGTCGCTGCCCACTTCAAGCTGAGCCCCGGCTTCGCGAAGTTTGTCGAGCGTGGCATCCATTGAATTGGGCTCCGCTGCTCGCAACGTCACATCACCACCGACTGCCGCCACGGCGCACAAGAACGTGCCCGCCTCAATACGGTCGGCCATCACTCGATGCTTGGCCGTATGTAGCTTGGTCACACCTTGAATCAATATTCGATCGGTACCTGCTCCCGAAATTTTGGCACCCATCGCGATCAGTGCATTGGCCAAGTCAACCACTTCAGGCTCGCGCGCCGCATTTTCGATGAGTGTTTCGCCCTCGGCTAAGGTGGCTGCCATCATCAAGTTTTCGGTGCCCGTCACGGTCACCATATCGGTGACGATACGCGCTCCCTTCAAGCGTCGCGCCTTGGCATGTACGTAGCCATGTTCAATCGTTATCTCAGCACCCATGGCCTGCAACCCTTTGATGTGCTGATCCACCGGGCGCGAGCCTATGGCGCAACCACCGGGCAAGGACACCTTGGCTTCGCCAAAACGAGTCAGCAAAGGGCCTAATACCAAGATTGAGGCGCGCATGGTCTTCACTAAATCGTAGGGCGCCTCGGTTTGATTCACCAGGGAGGAATCAATGGCCACCGTATGGCCCTCCAGATCGGCCCGCGCGCCCATGCGGCGCAGCAGCTTGAGGGTGGTGTTGACATCCTGCAACAACGGTACATTGCTGACAATGAAGGGTTCGGGCGTTAACAGCCCAGCACAGAGAATGGGCAAGGCCGCATTTTTAGCACCGGATACGGTCACTTCGCCATTGAGGCGGGCACCGCCCTCGATCTTGAGCTTATCCATGTCAGAGCAGTACTTTTTGGGGTGGTCGGTTTGAAAGAAGCGCGGCGCGCTTTATAAACATTCGGGCTTTAAGGCTTTGCTTTAAGGCTTTGTTTGGCAGGGACTTAAAGCATCAATGATGCTGGGGCTGCGCCGAAACCGGGTTGGCCACATGCTCGACAGGCGTCAAGGTTTTCATGGAAAGCGCGTGAATTTCCTCGCGCATTCGGTCGCCCAAGGCTTTATAAACCAGCTGGTGGCGAGCCACCAAGCGCTTCCCTTCAAACGCCGTTGAAACAATCACAGCATCAAAATGGCGACCGTCACCCTCCACTTGCACATGCTGGCAAGACAGGCCTTGGGCGATATAGTCGCGGACCATTTCGGGGGTTACCATGAAGGGAAAGCCAAGAATTTAAGAAGGGGTGATTCGGATCGGATTAGCAATATTGTAACGCCCATCGAATTATAGAGGCTGGCCGTGCTAAATTGAGACACTCCAGTGGCCTGCAACACTGGGTCCAAAAGAGGTCAAAACCATGTCTAATAAACCGCTTCAAATTGGCATTCTCGGCGCGGCCAGCATCGCTCGGCAGTTTGCGGTGGCACTACAGGGCTGCGCAAGCGCAAAAGTTAGGGCAGTGGCCAGCCGCAGTGAAGACAAGGCCAGAGCCTTTGCCGAAAGCTTCGGTATTCCAAAGCACTATGGTAGCTACAAAGCTTTACTCAACGATCCTGGCCTCGATATTATCTACATTCCGCTACCCAACGACATGCATGCTGAGTGGGCCATCAAGGCTGCGGAGCATGGCAAACACGTTCTGTGCGAAAAACCGCTTTGCCTTGGGCTCGCCCAAGCCAAGGCGATGTTTGCGGCGGCCAAGCTTTATAACGTCATGCTCCTTGAAGCC
>JANLRI010000232.1:0-2276 GCA_031361565.1 Betaproteobacteria bacterium
TTAAAAACCGAGAACTCTTACAGCGTGCCAACGCTCAGTGGACACCGGCTCGCTCCATCGAAGACATGGACCAAGCCGGTGTCGCGAGCGCGATGCTATCGATCACTAATCCTGGCCTTTGGTTTGGGGATCGTCAAGTGACCCGAAGGTTAGTGCGCGACTGCAACGAATATGGCGCTACCCTGGTGCAGCGCACTCCGAAAAGGTTTGGCCTCTTTGCTGCATTGCCTCTGCCGGATGTAGAGGCGTGCCTGCGTGAAATCGACTATGCCTATGACATGTTAAAAGCAGACGGAATGCATTTATTTACAAGTTACGGCGATCTTTGGCTAGGCGATGTTTCGTTCATGCCGGTCATGGAGGCTTTGAATCAACGCAAGGCCGTGGTCCATGTGCATCCCACGGCCGCGAATTGCTGTAAAAATCTCGTGCCCGATGTACCGCCTGGGATTATGGAATATGGTGCCGACACGACTCGCGCCATGCTTGGCGTGATGTTCAGTGGCACAGCGACACGCTTTCCCGATATTCGCTATATTTGGTCCCATGCAGGCGGGACGGCGCCGTTTTTGGTCGGTCGTATTGAGCGGGGTGCGCAAGCCTTAAAGGGGCGCGAGACTCGTTTGCCGAAAGGCGCAGTCCATGAGCTTAAGAGGTTTTACTACGATTTGGCGGGCGCGAGCAATGCCGGGGCAGTCTCTTCTCTGCTACAACTGGTCAGCCACGAGCGGGTGTTATTCGGCACTGATTTTCCGCCGGCTGGGCCTAGTGTGGACGTGATTCGCAGCTTGTCGGGTCTAGGCTTCAGCCCTAGCGAGCTGCGTGCCATCGAACGCGACAATGCGCTTAGTTTGTTACCACTCCTAGGCTAAAAATCAGGTCGAACCTCAGAAAAACGCCATCGTGCGTACTTCAATACTTTCTCGCTTGAGTGCATCGGCCGGTGTTGTGGGATCCTCGAAGGCGCTATGACCCATAAAGCGAGCGCGACCATCGGTCTCTGAATCATAGGTTTTAAGAAGAAGCGCTTGATTCGGCTCCATCTTTGGAAAGTAGTACCAGCGATGCGAAGGTGAATAGCGCATTACATAAATTTCACCTGTGCGCTCGCGATATTTCAACTCCATTCTCAGCATGTCTTCATCGGCGTCGGTGGTGGCATCACACATCGCCAAGGGCAACTCGTCGACCCGGCGATAGAGGGGTTTCCAAACATTGAAGAAAGCAACACGCTCTTGGAGGAGCTGATCTGCTTCTGAGGGTAGTAAATCGTGTACTCGTTGAGGGCCAGACTTGACGGTGTAGTCGCTATGCACCAGCATCACGGCGGGTCGCTGGACGGTGGTTTGTACATTGAGATCGGCAGGCAGGCGCTTGCGGATGGTGTGATCGAAAACTTCGACCCGTTTTGCTCCTGTATGCGCTTTGACGAAGTCGACGATCTGAGCATAGAAGCGACTTTTGACAGCCTCGTCATTGTCAAATTCATCGAACCTTGCCTCAAACGCTTTTAACTCGAAACCTTCTCGATCAACCGAGAATTGGTCGACATTTGGCCAGGCGTCGTAAATCTTGACTTCCTGGCTATCGGTACCCGGTGGGTTGAGCTCCACCGGGGTGTCAGGCTCATAAAAGTAATAGTCCGGCGGACGACCATTGTCGACCGAGTAATTCATGGTCGACTGTACGAACGCTAGCGAAGCGCTTGGATCGCTCTTCAACTCCGAGTTCTTTGTTACTTTGCTCTGCATATTGTTTAGGCCGCCTTACTCAGGGTGAAACCGGGCCCGACATAGGTACTATCCCAGCAGGCTAGTTTTTCGACATTCTGGGTCATCCAGCGTTTTAGGTTCGGATGGCCATCCAAGGGCAATTCTTGATATGGGTGGAGATGAATCGGCGCAGCGACTGCGATATCCGCAATGGTCACTGAGGGGCCGGTGAGCCATTCGCTCTTGGCAAGTCTTGCATCGAGAATGCCCGCGAGTTTATTGAAATTGTCCGCCTGAGCTTGAAGAACTGCCGGGTCTGGCGAGGCATTTAGCAGAGGTTTGACGCAGTTTTCGACCAGGTACACATATGCACTTGGGAACCAACTAGAAGACTCCCAAAGCAACCAGCGATTAATGTCGGCACGAGTCTTGAGCTCAGAAGGATAGAACTTGCTCTTTCCATATTTATCAGCGGCGTAGGCCAAGATAGCGTTGGACTCCCAAAGCACAAAATCACCATCAACCAGGGACGGCATGGAGGCATTCGGATTGATCGCCGTATAA
>JANLRI010000243.1:0-4622 GCA_031361565.1 Betaproteobacteria bacterium
GTGCATAAGTCAAGCTTGGCGAAAACCGCAGAACTCCTTAGCTGGCGTGGGTGTCGGGACTGTTGCTGTGATAGCGGACGCTTGCCTGATGCACGCAATCGATCAGAATTTTGACCGCTTCCGGCGGCGTGAACTGGGAAATGCCGTGGCCAAGGTTAAATACATGACCAACGCCGTTTTCTGGCCTTCCAAAACTGTCCAACACGCGCCGGGTTTCGGTCTGAACCTGATCTGGCTCCGCAAATAACACCATGGGATCAAGATTGCCTTGAAGAGCCACTTTTTGCCCGATTAGGGTCCGGGCTTTGCCGAGATTGGTGGTCCAGTCCAAGCCCACGGCGCTGCAACCCGTGGCCGCGATTTCGGTCAGCCACTGGCCTCCACCTTTGGTAAAAACAATGCTCGGAACATCGGTTTGAATAGCGGTATCGATACGGGTGCGCTGGAGTCTGTCGATGACTTTTTGTGTGTAGGCCAGGGAAAAACGCTGGAAATTTCCATCTGCAAGAACGCCTCCCCAACTGTCGAAAATCATGACTGTTTGGACACCAGCTTCAATTTGGGCATTGAGATAATCGGCGACCGTGACGGCCAGGATGTCCAGAATCTTATGAAGCAGATCAGGCCGACGATACATGAAGCTCTTGATCTTGCGGAAGTCGTCGGAACCACCGCCCTCGATCATGTAACAGGCCAAGGTCCAAGGCGAGCCCGAGAAACCGATCAAAGGCACCCGATCATTGAGGGCTCCGCGAATGGTTCTCACGGCGTCCATGACATAGCGTAATTCAATATTCGGGTCTGGGATATGCAGCTTGGCGACATCAGCCTCGTCCTTGATCGGACGCTGAAACTTCGGCCCTTCGCCTTCAGCGAAATAGAGTCCGAGGCCCATGGCGTCCGGGATCGTCAAGATATCCGAGAAGAGAATTGAGGCATCCAGGGGAAATCGGTTGAGGGGCTGCAGAGTAACCTCACAAGCCAGCTCGGGGGTCTTACAAAGCGTCAGAAAGTCCCCTGCCTTCTTGCGGGTCGCGTTGTATTCGGGAAGATAGCGACCAGCTTGGCGCATTAACCAAACGGGCGTGTGGTCGGTTGCCTGGCGCCTGAGGGCGCGCAGGAAGGTGTCGTTTTTGGAGGTCATGTCATTGCTTTGAGAAGACTGTGGGGCGCTCGAAGGGCGATTCGATACCAACTAGGTCGAGGCCTAAACGGTTATATTCTTGGTGTCTGGGGCCAAGGCTCGTACCGTGGCGGAGTGGAATTCCATATAGTAGGTCACAAAGGTGATGACCAAAGTTCCTGCAATAAAGAGCCAGGCATTCACTAACCAAAGCACCACCGGCATCGCGAAATAGTAGGCGCGCAGGCCATGGGTAAAGTTGTTACCGGCAAGCTCGTTCAGCCCCGCCGATTGGATGACCATCGGATCATCCCGATCTGCGGGTCCAGGCTTAGATTGCGGAGGGTGACTAGGAAAGGCGCCGATCAAGATATTGATGAGATTGAATTGACGCAGCGACATCGTGAAGCGCAGAAAGGCGTAGACAAACACCAAGGCAAGCAGCAGTACCTTAATTTCTAGTAAATGCTGCGACACCTGGCGTGCCGTCGGCAGGCTTTTGACCACATCCAAAATATTTCCCGGATGAAGGTCAATCGACCCTAACACGGCAAACAGGGCGCCCAGGATCAATACCGTAGTTGATGAAAAGAAAGTAGCGCTTTGCATCAGACTATTGACCAGGGCGGAGTCTGTGATCCGGTTTTCGCGGAAAAAAGCTTCGCGCATCCAGGTTCGACGGTAGTGCGCGACAGTACCCATCAGGCTAGGGTTATTGAGCGAATTATTGGCGGCCCAGGCGCCATAGGCCGACCACGCCAAAAGCCAAAGCGCCATCGCCAACCAATCTATGAGTGTTAATGCATGCATCGCTGCATTATCGCAAGTCTGAGCCGATCAGGTGCTTTTTCATATCTGCGCACCTGTCGCCACCTTTACTCAAGTTGATCAGATATTGTCGGACGGTCCGTCGGCGCGTTTGATTCTAGTCATGTGCCTGTAGTAGTTTGGCAATCGGTACTTCTCCGACGCGGTGCCTCGCCAAAGATGGTAAGGCGAGCCGGCTTTGTTAATCTGCGCGAACCCGGCACCTTGACTCCCGATTGCATCACGAAGTCGCAACTACCGTCACTTCGCGAGACCACCGAGGACAAATACTTCGGGTTAATGGCGTGGCTCCGATGCACACGAACAATATTCGAACCGGCATGTTCGCAAACACGATCCAACGAATTCTCAATTAAATGGACCAAGCCATCTGTGTCATGCACGTTGATATATTTAGTGTTGCAGGAAGCCACCTGAATTTCGTCCCACCGCAGCATGCGCCTGCGCCGCCAGCCCGCGCGCACAGACAGAACTTCTATTCCCTGGCGTTGTACTCCACACTGCGCAATGTCTCCCTGTCCCTCGTCGTCGATCAGGGTCTGACCGCAGGCTGTGCAACAGCCCGAAACGGGTTGATGTCTAGGTTCATGATGAGGCCAAGGCGCCTGCGATGGAATCCATTTCGGCACCGTACCGGCATGCATGTTTAGTAGTCCGGAAAAGACTTTCGCGCCGACCGTAGGTTTCATCAGTGTTGGCATTATTGATCCTTGCTTGTGCGATCGGCGTGAGGCAATCACGTCCGACCCGTTCGATGATGTGCAATGCACTTTTGAAGAGAATAGAAAAAGGGGTACCCGGCGTGCGTCGTGTGACGACACCTTGCTCCTCATGGACCAGGTAGCCAAACTCCATCCAGGGAAATGCTAGACATTCCCGCAGCAAATAGCTCGGCGAGACTTTGAATGTCGATCAGGGAATTTCTATCGCGTCGAAGCGACGCAGAGTGCTTTTCATGATTGCTCCGCTCATGTAGCGTCCGGGATAAGATCAGCGATGCCCAGCATCACGATCAGCTCCCAGTCGGAACCTGGGCCACCCCAAGAGGGAGGCCGAACATCGACAAGAAGGGCAACAACGAGAACCGGCCATACACGCCATTTCCGCTGGCGCCGACCATGCCGCGCGCTGCACCCCTGCTCATTGGCCCCGTTCGCAGGACGAACATGGGCAACACTCCCTAGGCAGTGTCAGCAGGACTCATCGGTGAGTCTGCCTGCGAAACAAATCCTTACACTATTAGTTTTAAGCTGAAAAAGGAGTCGCGCTTATATCTTTGGCGCGATTAATCCCACAGTGTGCGCCTTGATCTGCAGGGCGAGGAACTTGGAATAAATCCGGCATTGCGCAAAGCTGCCCGCTATGAACCACAGCCCAGGCTGGCCGGTCGGCTTCCACATATTACACAGTTCCTGCGTATCTTCGTCAATGCCCCACACTGGCCCGGCGCGCTCTGCGATGGCGTCACCAAACAGCTTTCGTACCAACAGGTCCATGCCCTTGTAGCCAGTCGCCAGCACCACAAGTTCGGCTGGCACCGATTCGCCGTTGCGCAGGCACGCGCCAGACGCATCGAAGCGTTCGATGTCTGTGAACTGGGTTAGTCCCACTTTGCCTTCGACAATGAGGTTCGAGCAGCCGACATTGAAGTAATAGCCGCCGCCGCGCGTGAGGTATTTGAACTGCCAGCCATACACATCGTCTTCATCAATGCGAAAGCCGCTGCGTTTGAGACCTTCAATCAGTTGGCGATCCAGCTCGGCGGCCCGCACGGCCATCGTGCGGTGCGCTTGACGCGACAGTGCAAGCGGCATTGAGGCGGCGATGAAGTCGCATTCATCGGTGGGAAGCCCCTCGCCGTAAAGCGCATAGGGTAGTTGCGCGGCCGGTTCGATATTGACCACCAGCGTTGGGCTACGCTGCACCAGGGTCACGCGCGCGCCGTTTGAGGCTAAGTCTTGCGCGATGTCGTGGCCGCTGGTGCCTGTGCCGATTACGATCACATCTCGATCTTTCCATGCGGTCGCGTCGCTATACTGACTCGAATGAATCACCTTGCCTGCGAAGTCCTTCAACACCGGGATCTCGGGCACATTAGGCACGCCACTGACACTCGTTGCCATCACCACATGGCGCGGCTGCATGATGCGGGTGCTGCCGTCAGCGCGCCGCACCGTCACATTCCAGCGACCCGTCGTGGCGTCGTAGCTGCCGCCGGTAAATTCCGTGTTGGTCCAGAAATTGAGCTCCAGGCTTTCAACGTAAAACTCAAACCAATTGGCCAGCTTGTCCTTTGGGATATAGCTTGGCCAGCTTGCCGGAAACGGAAGGTAGGGCAGATGATTGACCTGCACTTGATTGTGCAAGGTCAGGGCGTGATAACGCTTGCGCCAGTTATCGCCAATGCGCGATTCGCGGTCGACAATCAGTGTGTCCACATTTAGGTGACGCAGGCGTGCGGCAATCGATAGCCCCGCATGCCCGCCCCCAACGATTAGCACCTCCGGGTCGCGCTCTGCGTAAGCGACTGACGAGAGGCGCAGGTCGAGCCAGTTCGGCCCTTGAAAATCGCGCGAGTGCGAATCACCGCGCGGGCGGCGATGACCGGTGTTTTCTTCAAAGCCCTTGAGCTCATCAATCGCGGTGAGCAGAGTCCAGGCCAGATGGGAAC
>JANLRI010000270.1:0-5956 GCA_031361565.1 Betaproteobacteria bacterium
CAAGCATAAAGCTTTTATTGTCGGCGCCTTTGAGCACCCTACCCGTAAGGCCCCGGACAAATCCGTGGCTCAGCTCCATGCCGAAAGCGCGCGCGGCGCTTTGATCGATGCCGGGCTCACCATCAAAGACATTGACGGCTACTTTTGTGCCGGTGACGCTCCAGGGTTAGGCGGATTGTCGATGGTGGACTATCTCGGCCTCAATGTCCGGCATCTGGACTCCACCGACGTCGGCGGCTCCTCCTATATTTTGCATGTGAATCACGCCGCGCAAGCGATTGCAGCGGGCAAATGCAGTATTGCACTCATTACTTTGGCGGGGCGCCCTCGCTCGGAAGGCTCGAGCGGTACGACCGCTCGCAACTGGGGCCCTACGCCAGAATCTCCGTATGAAGGCTCGTATGGCATGGCCACCACCAATGGCTACGGCATGGTGGCAGCACGGCATATGCACGAGTTCGGCACCACGAGCGAACAACTCGCGTGGATCAAAGTGGCAGCCTCCCACCATGCGCAGCACAATCCCCATGCCATGCTGCGCGACGTAGTAACGGTGGAAGACGTGCTGGCATCACCCGTGGTTGCCGACCCTTTGCACCGACTCGATTGCTGTGTGGTGAGTGACGGCGGTGGCGCCTTGATCGTGGCCAAACCTGAAATTGCTCGCTCCTTAGCTGCCGCGAAAAATCGTGCCTTGGTCGCCGTGCGCGGGGGTGGCGAAGCCCCTTACGGCCCGCGTGGTCGTCAAATTAATTTAACCACTTGCGGCGCTTCAATTTCTGGCCCGATGGCGTTTGAGGAAGCAGGCATTAAGCCCAGCGATATTCAATATGCCTCGATCTACGATAGCTTCACCATCACGGTGCTGATGCAGCTCGAAGATCTTGGATTTTGCAAAAAAGGTGAAGGCGGAAAATTTGTTGCTGACGGCAATCTCATCTCGGGTGTGGGCAAGCTGCCCTTTAATACCGATGGTGGCGGCCTGTGCAACAACCACCCGGCCAACCGCGGCGGTATTACCAAGGTGATAGAGGCGGTTCGCCAGTTACGTGGCGAGGCCCATCCGGCGGTTCAAGTGAAGAATTGCGGCTTGGCGGTGGCCACTGGCATTGGCGGCATGTTGTCGGCGCGTCACGGTGCAGCCACGGTCATTCTGGAGCGAATGTAGGGCGCTCCTTCATTAAACGCGGTTTTGTTAAGTACACTTCTTAGAAAGAATTCCCGTATGTTGATGCACCAGGATCGACCGCTCGCCGAGCCCATGATTACCCCGGAAAACCAGGAATTTTTCGCGGCAACTGCTGTTGGAAAGTTCTTGCTACGACGCTGTCATAGCTGTAACAAACCGCATTACTACCCACGCAACATCTGCCCCCTATGCGGCTCCGATCAAACCGAGTGGTTTGAAGCGGGAACGTCAACTGGCGCTGGTGTTGCGAAACAAGTGACTGGCGAAATTTATAGCTTTAGCGTGTTGCGCAAAGGCGTGGAGATTCCTTATTGCATCGCCTATGTGGCTTTACCTGAAGGAGTCACCGTGCTAAGCAATCTTGTGGATTGCGACTTCGACACGGTGCGCATCGGCCAGAAAGTGAAGCTGTGCTTTAAGGCTGCGGCTAAGGGCACGATGCTGGCGATGTTTACGCCAGCATGAAACGCTTCGCTTAAATCGGATCCCAACTAAACACGTCGGCCGACACATCCAGTCGGTGGAACTGGGCACGCATAGCGGGGATCGCCTGCTCCGCAATCGTCTCAGGTGTCCAGCCTTCAGCGCGGTGCACAGAGCGCACGGGGCGGTTCTGATTGAACAAGAAAAGTTCATTGGCGCGTACGCCAAAAATTTGGCCCGTGACTTTATCGGCGCTGGCCTGGTCGCTTAACAAGTAAACCGCCATCGGCGCGATCTTGGCGGTTTCCATGCGCTTCATGCGCTCGACGCGTGCCTTCTGATCCTCAGTCTCGGTGGGGATTGAGCTGATCATGCGGCTCCAGGCGAAGGGGGCAATGCAGTTGCTGCGCACATTGAACTTAGCCATATCTAGAGCGATGGACTTGGACAAACCAACAATGCCGAGCTTGGCGGCTGAATAGTTGGCTTGGCCGAGATTTCCGATGAGGCCAGAGGTGGAGGTCATGTTGACATAGGCACCGGACTCTTGGCTTTTGAAGTATGGTGCGGCGGCACGCGCCATATAAAAGGCACCATTCAAATGCACATCGATGACGGCCTTCCAATCGTCGATGCTCATGTTGAAGAAGAAGCGGTCGCGCAGAATGCCTGCATTATTCACGACACCATCTATCCGACCAAAAACATCAATGGCCGTTTTAATAATGCGGTTGGCGCTGTCCCAGTCGGCGACGCTATCTGTGTTGGGTGCAGCTTGCCCGCCAAGGGCAATGATTTCATCGACAACTTTTTGAGCAGGCCCGAGATCGCTACCCTCCCCTTTAACTGAAGTGCCAATGTCATTCACAATTACCTTGGCACCGGCTTTAGCCACAGCAAGCGCGAAATCACGGCCAATCCCGCCACCCGCACCGGTCACTACAACAACTTTATCTTTTAGGAGCATTGCTCACTTCTCCAAACAATATTAAGGGGATTACTCGAACTCATTCGAACAAAATGGTGATGCGCTTTGAAGGGCTGGCCAACGGAAGGTCTAAGCGCTAAAGCGTAAAGATCTTGCCTGGGTTCAAAATATTATCGGGATCAAAAGCACGCTTAATGCGGCGCATCAAATCGATTGCGTCTTCACCCGCTTCGGCCATCAAGAAGCCCATTTTATGCAGACCAATGCCGTGCTCACCGGTACAAGTCCCGTCCATCGCCAAGGCCAACTCAACGATCTGATCATTCAGGCTTTCGGCAAAGGCGCCCTCTTTGGGATCATTCGGATCAATTACCAAGACACAGTGGAAATTGCCGTCGCCGACATGGCCAATGATCATGGTCGGGAAATCAGCTTGATCGAGAATTTTGCGCGCGCCAATGATGGACTCCGCGAGGCGCGAGATGGGCACGCAGGTATCGGTAGAGATGGCGCGTGATCCGGGACGCACTTGCAAGGTGGCGAAGTAGGCATTGTGGCGCGCATTCCACAAACGATTGCGGTCCTCGGGCCGGGTAGCCCATTCAAAATCCTGGCCACCATGTTCTTTGGCAATGCCTTGCACGATCTCGGCTTGCTCGGCCACGCTCGCCTCAGAGCCGTGAAACTCAAAGAACAGAGTATGGGCTTCTTTGAGATTGAGCTTGCTATAGGCGTTCATCGCACGGATGGCGCGATCACAAATGTATTCACTACGTGCCACCGGGACGCCGAGCTGAATGGTCTGTATGACGGTATCCACCGCCGACTTCAAGCTGGGGAAATTCACCACCGCCGCCGACATGGCTTCGGTCACCGGATAAAGTTTGACAGTGACTTCGGTAATGATGCCGAGTGTGCCTTCCGAGCCCACGAACAAACGTGTGAGATCGTATCCCGCCGCGGATTTTTTAGCACGGCTGGCCGTCTTGACAACTTTGCCTTCGGCAGTGACGACGGTTAAGCCCACCACGTTCTCACGCATGGTTCCGTAGCGAACCGCATTAGTGCCGGAAGCCCGAGTTGCAGCCATGCCGCCGAGGCTGGCATCGGCACCAGGATCAATCGGGAACATCAGGCCCGTGGGCTTAAGGGCTTCGTTGAGCGCTTTACGCGTCACACCAGCCTGCACGGTGGCGGTGAGATCTTCAGCATTGATGGAGATGACCTTGTTCATCTCGGAGAGATCGATGGTGATCCCCCCCTGCACCGCGAGAAGATGGCCTTCCAGGGACGACCCCGAACCATAGGCAATGATCGGGAATTTATGTTCGGCACATAGTTTGACGGCATGCGACACGTCATCGGTGCTATGCGCATAGACCACGGCCTCTGGTGGAATCGGATCAAAAGGCGATTCGTCCTTGCCGTGGTGGGCGCGTACAGCAGTCGCGGTGGAATAACGGGCTCCAAACTTAGCTGCAAAGGCCTGCCCCAAGGCTTCTGGCATGAGCCGTTTGAGCTCCGCAAGAAATGGTTTCGGATGGTTCATTGTGTGATCTCCAAGAATTGCCTACAACGAACGCTCGGGCGGCCAAACCTCATCGACCTAAGCACCGGCGGCGCGGCCTTCATTGTACGCACGCAGTCTCCAATGGGCTCAAAAAGTATCAAAACGCCGCCCGTCGCGTCAGCGCGCGCCAAGAGAGGGGGGCTTGGATCGTTTTCGCATTTCGGTAAAAGGGGCAAACTCCCATTCACGCATGGCAAGAAT
The DNA here is from genome assembly GCA_031361565.1 of Betaproteobacteria bacterium. Taxonomy (GTDB): domain Bacteria; phylum Pseudomonadota; class Gammaproteobacteria; order Burkholderiales; family Burkholderiaceae_E; genus JAPOKJ01. The sequence continues at coordinate 4,312 of JANLRI010000270.1, forward strand.
CAAGGTGTAGCCGCCCGTGAGGTCGGATTTTAGCTTTTGATCGGCCAGGTGCTGGGCGCTAAAGTCCTGTCCGACTCGCTTCAGGCGATCCACAAAGGTTGGGGCCATGGCCGTGCTGATCGTGCCGTGAACAATGTGCACGGTTTCGCCGTCGCGCGAGAAGCGCCCGTTAAAATAATCTTGGATAACGTGGTCGCGGAAGTAGCGCATCAGAGGGCCATCGGGTCGCCAACGAAAGGTCTTGGCGAGTTTAAGCCGATAGCGATTCATGGCTTTAAGCTCAATCACACCGAGTCGATCCAGCTTGGTAAAGCAAGTAATCAGCTCAGGCTCTGTGAAGTGATAAGTCTCCAGCACCTGTTCGAAGGTCCATTGGCTCAGACAGCAAATCGCGACCAGTAAAAGCTTGCCGTCCTTACTGACCGCCTCCTCTTGCTCAGGGGTGAGTTCAGTGACCATGGGCTGGGCGTCGACAACCTTGCGCGCCAACTCATCAAAGGTGATTTTGCAGGCCTGACAAATTTCGTCGATGCGCGACAAGGGCATTTCACGGCGGCTGAACATGCGTTTCACGCTGGATTCACTCATCCTAATCTTCTCGGCAAGATCGGCGTAGGTCATGCCCGCCGCACGCAGCTCGTCCTTCATGGCTTCAATGAGAAGCTGGGTGCCCAGTACCGGGGATGTTTCGCTCATCGAGTGTCCTTGATTGCTAGATTTTGGAGTGAGTGAGTATCGCAAGTCGACACTCAAGGCCCAAGCAAAGGCCACCAAACATCGACCACTCAGCCTATTGAGCATATCCGACTATTATTTTCGACATGCCGCCAACATTTCAGATTCAAGTCAATCGCGCATATCGGTTACTGGGTTGAAATCAAGACGAAATTGCGAAATCCAGATTAAATGGCGGAAAACTTTAAGGACTTTATGAGCTCTCACTCCAGTCAATTCGCGCTCCTTGGCGAAAAGCGTTTTGCCCCTTTCTTTTGGACGCAGTTTCTGGGGGCGGGAAACGACAATCTGTTTAAGTTCGCCTTCACTGTGATGGTGACCTATCAACTGCAATTGTCCTGGCTGCCAGCATCGCAAGCCGGTTTGTTGATTGGTGCCTTGTTTATCCTGCCCTACCTGATTTTTTCGGCTACCAGCGGTCAGTTGGCCGACAAATACAACAAGACTCAATTGATTCGCCTGGTCAAGACCTTAGAAATCGGCATCATGATCTTGGCGGCGTATGGTTTTTACACCAAGAACGTAGCGGTGCTTTTGACCTGCACCTTCCTCATGGGCCTTCATTCCACTTTGTTTGGTCCGGTCAAGTATGCCTACCTACCGCAGCAATTAAGCGAGCGTGAACTCACCGGTGGCAATGGCATGGTGGAGATGGGTACCTTTGTCGCGATTCTGATCGGCAATATTATCGGCGGCGTCTTGATTGGAATTCCACAGGTCGGAGCCCAGTATGTCGCCTGGGGCTGTATCGCCTTGGCCCTGATGGGGCGTGTGGTGGCCCAGAGCATTCCAAATGCACCCGCGACCGACCCCAGCCTCGCAATCAACTGGAATCCCTTCACTGAAACCTGGCGCAACCTCCAACTCGCCAAGCAAAACAGAGTGGTGTTTCGCTCGCTGTTGGGCATTA
>JANLRI010000312.1:0-3368 GCA_031361565.1 Betaproteobacteria bacterium
GACCAAATTCATGGAACAAGGTGATCACTTCATCATGGGTCAATAGTGCTGGCTTACCCTGGCTCGGACTCATAAAGTTGCACACCAGGTAGGCCACGGGAGTTTGCAGTTTCTGAGGCAGGGCGCGACGCCCGCGGCAATCATTCATCCAGGCACCGGAACGCTTGTTGGAACGCGCAAAAAGATCGAGATAGAACTGACCCACCAACGGTCCGTCACTTTTTTCAATCTTGAAAAACTGCACGCTTGGGTCCCATGTGCTGGTTTGATCTGCACTGATCTTGACGCTATAAAGCTTCTCAATTAGGCCAAACAGTCCCGCCAAAACCTTGGGTAATTGGAAGTACTGCTTAACCTCTTCATCAGAGAACGAATAGCGCTCCTCCTTAAGCTTTTCCGACACGTAGGTTCGATCACTTGCCGCGACGCTCGGCATGCCCAGTGTGTCGCGCGCGAACTGCTCAAGGGCGGCCACATCTCTGAGGGCGAAGGGCTTGGCGCGCCTTGCAAGATCGCGCAAGAAATCGGTTACCTGCCGGGGGGTTTCCGCCATCTTGGGGACCAAGGAAACATCCGCGAAGCTCGGGTAACCCAGCAATTCGGACTCTTCCTGACGAAGGCGTAGGAGTTCATCTATCACGCCGGTGTTGTCGAGTTTTTTCTTACTCTCCAAATCGCTCGGCGCAAGCGCGTTCATCGAAGCTTTGGTGGAGTAGGCACGAGCCATTTCCCGACGCAGGCGTGGCGACTCGGCATACTTCACGACCGGTAAATACGACGGAAATTGCAAGCTGAAACGATAACCCTCTAAGCCCTTCTCCTTGGCGGATTCTGCGGCCGCTTCGATCACATCGGCAGGTAGCCCGGCAAGTTCTTGTTCGTCGCTGACGAGCAGTTCATATGCATTGGTGGCGTCCAAGGCATGTTCCGAGAAACTTTGCGCCAAAGCTGCGTGTTCTTCTTGAATTTTGGCGAAGCGCTCGCGCTTATCGATTGGCAAGGCCGCGCCCGCCAATTTAAAGCTGCGTAGGGCATTGTCGACCACTCGTTTACGCGCGGATGAAAGTTCGGAGAACGCACCTGAGTCGCGAAAACTTTGATATCGAAGATAGAGGCCCTGATGCTGTCCGAGCATTGTCCAGAACTGCGACATGCGTTGCAAGTTGCTGGTATAGGCCTCTCGCATTTCTGGACTGTCGGCCACTGAGTTGAGGTGGCCAATTGCCCCCCAAGCCCGTCCAAGGTGCTCGATGGGGCTTTCGAGGGCCTCGATGAGATTGTCCCAAGTGGGGGCTGCTGGGTCAGCCGCGACTTGATCTACCGCCGCTTGTGCTGTGGCCAGAAGTTGATCCAGGGCCGGTGTGGCATGGACTGGGGTAATCGCTTCGAAACGAGGGAGGTCCGAAAAATCAAGAAGTGGGTTGCTCATCGGTGTTGGGTGCATGTCGGTTGGGTGGTGAGTGGAGGGCATGGTTGCTCTAGTGTTGAAGCTTCTGACGAATGACGGTTAGCTTGGGGCGCGCTGTGCCGATTCAAGAGTGTTTACCAGCAGCATAGCGCGAGTCATCGGTCCGACACCACCCGGAACCGGTGTGATCCACGCGGCTTTTTTGCGTGCGCTTTCGAAATCAACGTCACCGCACAGTTTGCCATTGTCGTCGCGATTCATGCCGACATCGATCACTGTGGCGCCTTCTTTAATCATGTCGCCAGTAATCATTTTCGCGCGACCAACCGCCACCACGAGAATGTCGGCTCGTCTTGTATGAGCCGCGAGGTCTTTGGTCTTGGAGTTGCAAATGGTGACGGTCGCCCCTGCTTGCAAGAGCATCATGGCCTGGGGCTTGCCCACGATATTGCTGGCGCCGATCACCACCGCCTCCGCACCGCGTAGTGTTGTTCCCGCTTTCTCTAGGAGTTTCATGACGCCATATGGGGTGCACGGCCGGAAAAAGGGATGCCCAATCATTAACGAACCTGCATTAACCACATGAAAACCGTCCACGTCCTTGGCCGGGTGGATGGTCTCTAAGACCATGCGGGTGTCAATCGTGGCGGGAAGTGGAAGCTGTACCAAAATACCATCTACCTTGGCGTCTTGATTTAACTTAGTGATCAGCGCCAACAGCTCGATCTGGGTCGTTGCCTCCGGCACGCGAAGAAGGGAGGACTCAAACCCGACCTCCTCGCAATCAGAGACCTTATGCTTGACGTAGACCTCCGAGGCAGAGTTGTTGCCGACCAAGATGACCGCCAAGCCTGGTTTGCGCCCAATTCTACGTAAAACATCTTCGGCGGCTTGCTTACATTGCAGCCGAATTTCTTTGGCGAGGGCGGCACCATTAAGGAGATTACTCATGCTCAACTTTACAGAGATTTAAAAACGGGTTATTATCTCAGGCTCCTTAGGTTAGTAACTAAAACCGATGTCGCAGCACGACTAATAATTTTTAGGCTGGGCTCGAAGTTTGTTTAAGTTGTGAAATTAAGGGCGTATCTGAATTTGGAGATACATTGTGGGGGTATAGCTCAGCTGGGAGAGCGCTTGCATGGCATGCAAGAGGTCAGCGGTTCGATCCCGCTTATCTCCACCAAGTTTTACCTGCTAGTCCCGTTCGTCTAGAGGCCTAGGACACGACCCTTTCACGGTTGTAACAGGGGTTCGACTCCCCTACGGGACGCCATTTGTGTTCAACATAAGTGGCTCGCAGGTCGAAACAAAGTTGCCGCGCCTTTTTGCGCGTTGCGCAAAATTAAGCCCAGAGGATTAGCTTAGGGTTTCTCTGTAAGCTTCTTCAGAAACAAATCGAGTGGGTCCGGAGATTTTTCGGTATCAGCGGGTTTCGTTTCTGCACGCCGGATGGGCTCTTCCAAAGCGGCGCTGGCATTTCCAACTAAAACCTCGGAACCATGGGCAAGCTCCGGTGTCACGCCACGTACTGTATGCGCGTGATTCTCGACGCTCACCATACGACGTGCGCCTTGATAGCGCCTGCTCCAATACGGCAGGGACATGCTTTCAATGCGCACCACTCCTCCCGTAGCCGGGGAATGCAAGAACTGGCGATTGCCAAGGTAAATACCCACGTGCGACAAGGGTCGATTCAGTGTGTTGAAAAACACGAGATCGCCCGGGCTTAAAAGTGCGTCGCTGAGCTTTTCGCCGCCGCGCCCAATATCCTCAGCACGGCCGGGCAGGCTAATGCCCAACACCTCCCGAAATACGAAGCGGATCAGGCCACTACAATCAAACCCGGTTTCAGGGCTACTGCCCGCGAATTTATAGGGAATTCCCAGAAGACTTTTGGCGCGCTCGATCAACTGCTCGCTCGGGCTCAAGATCGGCTTGGCGAACGGCGGCATGGGTG
>JANLRI010000349.1:0-4850 GCA_031361565.1 Betaproteobacteria bacterium
TTGAAGCCGCGCAGAAAATATTGATTGGCTTTTCCATCGCCGGAGTGTTGAGTGACAATCATCCCCGGTACAGCCTCTAATAGATCGCCGGGACGTAATACCGGCCTGGCCTGAATACGCTGCGCCGACACCGTACCTTCCGAAGCCGCGTCGGTGGTGCCGATGCTGCTATCGGGCTGTGCTCGAACTTTGATCTCGGGCAATTCCTGGTTCTCGTCTTCCTTAGGTTGGGGGTGGGCTAAACAGGCAGACGCCGCAAGCATGGCGAGCAAGCTAAAGCTCGCTTTTTGAACCGCATGTCGGCTTGATCCGAAGGCGCTTTTTATCGCAATTTCAGAATGGTGAAAATTCACGCGAAACTCCTAGCGACCATTCACTGGTCGGGCATTCCAACAAAAAGGAGGGAACAAGCCGCGTACGTGCGCACGCACTCGAATAGCGCGTATCAACCTGGCGGGCACACTGCCGGTTGGACTAGCTATTGGATTGACTCGACTACGACGGAAATTCCAAGACTGCCCTCAGGGGCGGTAGCAGCTTTCGATTCCTGATGCGCAAGAGTTCAGGCGGTGGGCGGGCGCTCAAGCGGAGCCAAGGGCCGACCACGAAAAACTCTAGTGATGCTGCATGGGCGGGGGTGGAAGGCGTCGGTCCAGTTTGAGTGGTTTGAGCCCTGAACCAGCGCCGTGAGGTTGAGCGATGAGCCTGCGCCATTCCCGCCGTCTTCACCCACTAAGGCGTCGTGATGGCGTTCGGTCTCTGGCATGAGGACCATATCCTCTAGGTCATCGTGGTGATGGTGTTCAACCTCTGAATGGTGATGTAGACCTGCGCTCTTTGTGTTTGCGTTGCTCAGGGGCTTTGAGCTCACGATCAATCGCTGTACTACTGATTCATTCTGGACCTGTTCATGGATGTGCGCAGGACCGCGCAGGTCACCGCGCAGGACGCTGAGGGTTTGCAAAAAAATCACCAACAACAAAATCCACAGGACGAATGAACGATGCTTAAACACGATGTTCGACTGGAAAGCTTTGTGTGACCTATTTACTTACTGACGACCAAAAAAAATAGTCAGCCTCGTAAGGCACAATGCTACGTTGCCCGAGGCGCGAAGCTTCGCAAAGTATCGAAGGGGCAACACCGCCTCGAGTCGCGACTCTTTGAATGTAACTCACGCCGACCATTTGCCCTGCGCCTTGAGCGGGATTAGCCTTGATAAGCTGCAAAGCGATATTACCGGCTGGCGAAGGTGATACTGCGACTTGGGCTCCCGTTACCTTCGAGCCGTCTAGGCTTTCCCAGGTTGCCGGTGGGCCGAAATATTTGCCGATGGTCTTGCCGTTGCGCAGATTGAGTTTTGCCTGTGGACCCACAAAGACCCATTCGAAGGCCGCGGCTGACGCTGCGCTGGTGCTCGGAGAGGCTTTTGCTTTGCATTCGTAGGTGATCTCGCCAACGCCAACGGTTTCCATCAAGACCTTGTGTCCTGGGGGTACTTTGACGGTGTCGGGGAGTTCTGATTGTGAAAAGCTTGGCTGGGAGGGGGCCCCACCCATCGGAGTGCTCGCGCAGCCGGCGACTAAAGCCGAGACCAGCGCGGCGATTAAGGTGGAGTCGCGAACCAACTTGGTTGACGAAACGATTTGGTTTTTCATAAATACTCTCTGAGTGGGTTTTAAGGCGGCTCAACCTAATTCCGGTTTAAAAATGAGGTTGCATTAGGTACTACGCAAGAGAGCGTCGATTGGATTTTTTTAAACCATCACATGAGATACAAATCCCAACTTACTAATTTCATTGAAAATTTACTTTCCGTGAGATACAATTTAATTCTTAGAAAACTACGCTAAGTCCTTGAGCTAATTGAACTTTTCCTGATTTCGGCTTGACCAAGACAGGTTTTTTCTTTACAGTGCAAATCTGTGTGCAAAAGTGCATTTATGTGGCTAAAATTGGCCGCTTCAAAGATAAAACCGGGGCAAAGGCAAGATGTTCGAGGGGAGTTCCGCACTCGCTCTAGACGGCAAGGGTCGCATGACCGTGCCGGCGCGTCATCGCGACATCATCATGGCGCAAGCGCAAGGCCGCCTCACAATTACGCTCTCCTACGACGGGTGCCTGCTGATGTATACGCGTCCGGCTTGGGAAAAGATTCGCCCAAGCTTCGCCGCCCTGCCTAGCGAATCGGCAGATTTTCGCCGTATGTTGCTCGGCAATGCCATGCCCTGCGAAATGGACGGCACGGGTAGGGTGCTCATCGCACCTGAACTTCGCAAGCCACTAGGGCTGACCCTGAAAGATGATGGTCGCGATGTCATGTTGCTTGGCGTTGGCGGTTACTTTGAAATCTGGGAGGCCGGTTGCTTGGCGGCTAAGCAGGCCGAGTTAAAGTCTGCAACGCGCCCGCCATCGGTTCTGAATCTGCAACTGGACCCGGATGTCTGAGCGCAATGAGCCCAAACTTCATCGCCCAGTTCTGCTCGACGAGTGCCTTCAAGCGCTCGGGCTCGTCGGCGATGAAACGCCCTTTGGAGGAGTTTTTCTCGACGCTACCTTTGGGCGTGGCGGACATAGTGCGGGCATCCTTGAGCGGCTTGGCCCTACAGGGCGTTTGCTTGCCCTGGATCGTGACCCTCAAGCCATCCAGTTTGCGCGTGAACAAAGCCCGTTGCGTCTGGATCAACGTTTCAGCATTGCCCATAGCCGCTTCTCTGATCTCGCCAGCGCCCTCGACGCGGCTGGCATTGATCAAATTGATGGAGCCTTGTTTGACTTGGGTGTTTCCTCGCCGCAACTCGATCAGGCAGAGCGTGGTTTCAGCTTTAAAAATGATGGCCCTCTCGACATGCGCATGGATCCGACCCATGGGCAGTCTGTTCGAGAGTGGCTTTTGGCCGCGTCGGAAACTGATATCACTGAGGTTTTAAAGCGCTATGGGGAAGAACGGCTTGCTTTTCAGATTGCAAAGGCGATTGTTGCTCGCTGCCGGAACGACGGCGAGTCCGCATTACAGACCACCGGTGAGCTTGCCCGTCTCGTGGCGGGCGTCATCATCGGCCGCCAAGGTCGGTCGACGATGGGCAAAGATCCGGCCACCCGCAGCTTTCAAGCTTTACGGATTTTCATCAATCAAGAGTTTGAGGAGCTCGAGGCTGGTTTAGCCAAGGTGTTGAGCCGTCTTGCGCCCGGCGGGCGCTTGGCGGTTATTAGTTTTCATTCTCTCGAAGATCGTATCGTGAAGCAGTTTTTAAATCACCATAGTATGCAGGCGGCGCCTCGTCATCCAGTGACGGGAGTGCGCTTGCCGACCGATGCCCTGCAAATTGAGGTCTTCAAAAAAGTGCTCCCGAGTGAATTGGAGCGCGACTTGAACCCACGTGCTCGCTCAGCGGTATTACGCAGCGCTATGCGATTCGAAGCGCCCGCACGCGATAGTCTGTCGCTCGGCATCTCGTCGCTTAATCATTGAGCCAGGTCAAGTTTATGTTTTTGAATCGACTCAATATTCTTGTAGCTATTATTCTTTTGGGGTGTGCTCTCGCCCTGGTTACCGCTCAGGCCCGAGCCCGAAAGCTGTTTGTCGAACATGAGCGTGCGCGCGCCCATTCCAAGCAGCTTGACGTTCGAGCCAACGAGTTGCAATTACAGCAGACTCAGTTCGCCAAGGCTTCCTTAATCGATGCCAAGGCCCGCAGGGATATGAACATGCAGGCGGTGCCGCCGGATCGGCTCGTACACTTGGAACAAAAGTACCCCACCCCAAGTCTTCCGGCGTCGAGTGAGGCGCCCGCGACAAAGGAACTTGCCACGGCTCCATTGACCACCCTATCAATGGGTGGGCGTTGAGATGGCGAAACTCGCGCGCGTGGTTGGTCGCATCCGCACGGGTGGTGCGAGCACACGGCGCAAGGGCTCTTTTGGGGATAACGCACTACTGAAGGTGAAGCTGCCGGAGTGGCGCACAAAAATTGTCTTGGGCGCGCTTTCGATGGGCTTTCTCGCGCTCGCAGGCAAGGTGATTTACTTGCAGGCCTTCTCCACGAGCTATTTACAAAAGCAAGGCGAGGCGCGCTATGCACGCACCATTGATTTGCCCGCCTCACGCGGCAAAATTGTGGATCGTAATGGGACCGTTTTGGCGTCCTCCCTGCCTGCCAGTTCAGTATGGGTTGAGCCCGATCAGTTCGCGGCACGCTCGGATCAAAAAATACAGCTTGCCAAGTTGCTCAATCTTTCGTCGAAAGAGTTGGACGCAAAGTTGTCCGATGAAGATCGAAGTTTCGTCTATCTCCAAAGACAGGTTGATGCTTCGATTGCGGAGCAAATCTCCAGTCTTGGAATTCGCGGCATCCATCGTCAGCGCGAGTACAAGCGCTACTACCCGGAGGGCGAGACCATGGCTCACGTGGTGGGCTTCACCAATATCGAAGATCGCGGTCAAGAAGGGATTGAGCTAGCGCTCAATGGCGATCTGTCGGGGCAGGCTGGACATCGGCGCGTGATTAAGGACAACCTTGGACGTGTCGTTGAGGATGTCATTCCGCTGCGCGAACCGGTCAACGGCCAAGATGTGCAACTTTCCATTGACAGCAAGGTGCAGTTCCACGCTTTTGCAGCTCTGAAAGAAGCTGTCAAAGAGTACAACGCCGAATCAGGTGCCGTGGTGGTCTTAGATGTGGTGACCGGCGAGGTTTTGGCGCTTGCTAATTGGCCCACCTATAACCCGAATCAGCGCAGTCGTTTAAGCGGCCAACAGTTGCGCAAACGGGTGATGACAGATACCATCGAGCCGGGCTCGACCATGAAGCCCATTACTACCGCCCTGGCCCTGGAAACCGGTCGAGTCA
>JANLRI010000371.1:0-2431 GCA_031361565.1 Betaproteobacteria bacterium
AGCGAGCCAAAGAAATACCAGAAATTAAAGTTTTTCGGTGCGTAGTATTCGGATAAATGCTCTTTCCAGAGCTTCGTCGCAGGGAAGCGTTGGTCAACCCAACCGAGCAGGCCTGTGGTGTCTACTTGTTTCTCAGCCATGAGAGTAATACCTCAATATTTTTGGATGCGTGAAAAGAAAAGAATGCCGGATTTACCAATGCCAATCATGAGCATCAGCGTTTAAGCCTTCTTGTCCTCTCCAATCAGCAAACGTGAGTCGCTGAGGTACATATGCGGGGGCACTTCCAGATTGTCGGGAGCCGGCTTGTTCTTAAAGACCCGGCCAGCCAGATCGAACGTCGAGCCATGGCATGGGCAAAGGAACCCACCCTGCCAATCGTCCGGCAAGGAAGGTTGGCTGCCAGGAGCGAACTTGTCGGACGGAGAGCAGCCCAAATGCGAGCAGATTCCGACCACCACCAAATACTCGGGCTTGATCGAACGGGTTTCGTTCTTGGCATAGTCCGGGGTCGGAAATGCGGTACGCGCCGATTTTGGGTCGGCCAATTGAGGATCCGTTTTAGCCAAAGTGTCCAGCATTTCCTTCGTGCGGCGCACCACCCATACAGGCTTGCCGCGCCATTCGACGCGCTTAAGCTCACCTGGGTTCATGGCGGAAATATCCACTTCGACCGGGGCTCCAGCGGCTTTCGCCTTTTCGGACGGCGCAAAAGTGCTGACAAAGGGAATGACGACTGCAGCACCACCGACGGCACCAGCCGCACAAGTGAGGCCCAGCGCGGTACGGCGGGAGGAATCCATGGGTTTACTGACGTTACTCATGCTTCAAAAAGAATGGGATGGATGGAATTGGCGCGAAAGCTCGACATGAAACTTGCAGATTTTCGGCGGAATTTTTCTAACTAACCCGCTATTTTAGCGTATTGCGGCGCGGCATGAAAAATGCTCTTTATTTACGTCCAACATTGTGGGATTTGACCCCACACTGAATTGTTAAATCTCCTCCATTGAGCCTAAAAAACCACGTTAAGGCTTGGCCGGGCATGAAGCAAGTGCTATCGTGAGGGCCGACTCCGGCGGGTCTCATGAATTGACCGGAGACAGTAAACAAAAACCTAGAGAGGAATTACCAAATGGGAATGATGCAAGAGTTTCGCGATTTCGCGGTTAAAGGGAACGTAGTCGACTTAGCGGTGGGCGTGATTATCGGGGCAGCTTTCGGCAAGATTGTTGATTCTCTGGTCAAGGACATCATCATGCCGATCGTTGGCGCAATCTTCGGGAACATCGACTTTTCAAACAAATTTTTGTTACTTGGCTCGATTCCTGCGGACTTCAAAGGCAATCCAGCTTCCTACGCCGATCTTTCCAAAGCTGGCGTCAATATGTTGGGCTGGGGCAGCTTTATCACAATTTTGATCAACTTCCTGATCTTGGCTTTCGTGATTTTCCAATTGGTGCGTGTCTATACAAAAGCCAAGGGTAATGCGAACCTGGATGCGGCAGCAGCACCACCAGCACCAAGCGAGGTTTACCTCAAAGAAATCCGCGATGCTTTAACCAAGAAGTAATCACAGCTTGCCGATCTTTTCGGCAGCCAGGAAAAAAGCGCTACGGCGGGTCCAAAGCGCTTTTTTTACGCCCTCCTCTGCCCTTTGCCATGCCTTTCACCTACACCGGATTCGGATCATCCACGAAGCACCAAGCCACGCCTAGAGCCTCGCTTGCCGCCTTGGCCAGAGCCTGCACACCAAAGCGCTCGGTCGCGTGATGTCCTGCCGCCACGTAAATAACGCCGGCTTCGCGGGCGAGGTGGGTTGTTCTTTCACTGATCTCGCCGCTGACAAAAGCATCGCAGCCCGCATCGATCGCTTCTTGCAATGAATCTTGAGCGCCACCTGTACACCAGGCTATGCGCCGCACGCTTCGATTCAAGTCGCCGACCAGGAGCGGTACCCGCTTCAACCGACGCTTCAAATCCTGGGCCAATTGCGCCGCTTTAATTGGCGCTTCAAGTTGAGTCGCGCAAATCAAGTTCTGGTCACCGAAGCGCACATCCACAGCCCAACCCAAACGGGCGCCCAACTGAGCGTTATTGCCTAAGGTGGGATGAACGTCGAGTGGCAGGTGATATGCAAAAAGACTAATGTTGTGTTTCAAAAGAAGCTGAATCCGCTTGTGTTTGATGCCGACCACGCAGGGGTCCTCGCCTCGCCAGAAATACCCGTGGTGCACCAAGAGCGCCTGGGCGCCCCGCTCCCGAGCCGCTTCGATCGCATTAACGGATGCAGTAACAGCACTAGCCAGCAACTTCACCCGACTCGCACCTTGAATTTGCAGACCGTTCGGGCAATAGTCCTTAAAATGCTGTGGAGATAGGGTATCGTCGAACCAGGCGTTTAATATTTGACGCTCGACGCTCCTGCTTG
>JANLRI010000389.1:0-3769 GCA_031361565.1 Betaproteobacteria bacterium
GTTTTACAAAAACCTCACCGGCGACAGCAAAGACCCTTTGGCCTATAGCCATAACCGCTTGGAAGGCCGCACTGAGTACACGCAACTGCTCTATATACCCGGTACTGCACCTTACGATATTTTTGATCGTGAGAACCGTCGTGGCCTAAAGCTGTATGTAAAGCGCGTCTTCATTTTGGATGATGCCCAGCAGTTGCTTCCTGTGTACTTGCGCTTCGTGCGCGGTATCGTCGACTCTGCCGATTTGCCCTTGAATGTCTCCCGCGAAATTTTGCAAGAATCGCGCGATGTGAAGGCGATTCGCGAGGGTTGTACCAAGCGTGTCTTGAGCATGCTCGAAGACCTGGCCGAGAATCACAAAGAAAAGTATGTGAGCTTCTGGAAAGAGTTTGGTCAAGTTCTGAAAGAGGGCTTGGGCGAAGATTTTGGCAATGCTGAGCGGCTTCAAAAATTACTGCGTTTTTCAAGTACGCAAAGCGAAGGCGATGATCAAAGCGTGTCCCTGGCCGATTACCTTGGGCGCATGAAGGAAGGTCAAGACAAGATTTATTATGTGACTGCCGAAAACCTCAAGACTGCGCGCATGAGTCCGCATTTGGAAGGCTTCCGTAAAAAGGGCATCGAGGTGTTGTTGTTGACTGAGCGTATCGATGAATGGATGCTCTCCTATCTCCAGCAGTTTGAGGAGAAAGAATTGGTGTCGGTTGCGCGCGGCAGTGCCGATCTCGGTAAGCTCGAAGATGAAGAGGAGAAAAAGCAGAACGAAGCCGCCGATGCAGAGTTCAAAGACACTCTTGAAGCGGTGAAAGTCGCTTTAGGCGAGCAGGTGAAAGACGTGCGCGTTTCGAAACGTTTGACGGACTCGGCGTCCTGCTTGGTATCGGACGAAGGCGATATCAGTGCAAATCTGGAGCGCATGTTAAAACAAGCGGGCCAGAAAGCACCGGATCGAAAGCCAATTTTGGAGCTCAATCCGACCCATCCTATTGTTTTGCGCATGAAGGCGGAAGTGGGCCAAGAAGGAGCTCGCACTTCGGACTGGGCTTCTCTCCTGTTCGATCAGGCGATTCTTTCCGAAGGTGGTCAGTTGCTTGAACCCGCTTTGTTTGTGAAACGTATGAATGACATGCTGTTGAAGCTGAGCGCCTGAGCGAAGCCTTGATCATTGCATCGCGTGACGAACCGGAGATCACACTCTCCGAGGAGGCCGGGATTCGCTATCTACACTTCGGCTCTCCTTGGGTGCAGGGGGCAATGAGGCTTCGTCGCCCCTGGGACATCGTGATCGATTATGTGGCTCAAATGCAGTCTTGGCTGCTTTTCCTTGAGCCACCTAAGCGCATTCTGCAAATTGGCTTGGGCGCCGCCGCGCTCACCAAACATAGTTATCGGTTTTTTCCGAGGAGCGAAATTGTAGTGGTGGAGGCGAGCGCTGCTGTGGTGAATACAGCGCATCATTTTTTTGCCTTACCCGAGAATGATTCACGCCTTAAAGTGTTGGTCGATGATGGCCAGGCCTATTTGAGCAAGCACTTGGAGCATGCATCAACACACTCCAAGCTCGCTCAGCCCTTTGGCGTGATTCAGGTCGACGTCTACGATCAAGAGGCCAAAGGCCCTGTGCTGGATTCCTTAAGCTTCTATGAGAGTTGTTACGATGCATTGGCGGGTACGGGCATGTTGAGCGTCAATTTGTTTGGTGAAGCCGCGTCCTTCACCAAAAATTTGGCCCGCATTCATGAGGTATTTGAGGGGAGGCTGCTGTCCTGGCCCGCGGTAGATGCAGGCAATATCGTCATCCTGGCGTTTAAAGGCCCTCCGCTCAGCGTGGCCTGGAGCAAACTTTTTGAGCGCGCCCAGGTTATCGACCAAGCTTACGATCTGTCCGCACCAAAGTGGCTAAGGAGCCTACGTCGCCAGCCCGCTCACAGCCGGGCTTCGACCACTCATCTGAGCTTGTAACGCGGCGCGGCGAGCAGGCCGGACAATGGCGCAATGAATGCAATCGCCATTGAACTCGCCTCGCCGCCGAAAGCCGCTCTCAAAGTTGGGGCGGTTAAGCCCGAGTTTTTGAAGCCCGAGGCTCCCCAAAAACCTCTCGCCATGGCCGGTGAAAAGCTGAGCGTCGCGGCGATGCTCGATGCGCTGGTCGGCGACGGCTTGATGCGCTCCGAGGACGCGCTACTGATCTCCAGTCAGGTGTCGGTGTCCACCGCCCAGCACGCCCTGGTGTCCTTAGCTCAGCGCAGGCTGATGAACCCCGCCACCGGACGCACCCTCGATTTAGATTCCCTCACAGAATGGGCTGCGAAGCGATGCCAGCTAACATTTTTTCGAATCGATCCGCTCAAGGTCAATTTCTCAAGGCTGGCGGACTTCATGTCCAACCAATACGCCTCGCGCTTCAAGATTTTGCCGCTCGATTTACGCGCTAACGAGTTGTGGATAGGTACCGCCGAGCCTTTCGATACGAGTTGGCTTGCCGAGTTTGCCAGTGCAACTCGCAAGCAAATCAAACTGGTGATGGTGAACCCAAGCGAGCTCCAGCGCTACATCGGTGAGTTCTATTCTTTGGCTCAGTCGGTAAGAGCCGCCAAAAACTCTGCCAATGCGAGCAACACCCAAAACTTTGAGCAATTGGTTGAACTCGGGCGTAGTGGCAAAAGTTTTGATGCCAATGATTCCCACATCATAGGCATTACCGAATGGCTTTGGCAGTATGCCTTTGAACAAGGTGCCAGCGATATTCACCTTGAGCCACGTCGAGATACGGGAAGTGTTCGCTTTCGGATCGATGGGGTGCTGCATCGGGTGTATCAAGTGCCGTCCACCGTCATGGTCGCGATGACCAGCCGCATCAAATTGCTGGGCCGTATGGACATCATCGAGAAGCGACGTCCGCAAGATGGCCGCATCAAGACCCGTATGCCCAATGGCGAAGAAGTCGAGTTGCGGCTGTCCACGCTACCGACCGCCTTTGGTGAAAAACTGGTGATGAGGATCTTCGATCCTGGCGTGCTGATGCGAGACTTTGGCGAGCTTGGATTCAGCAACGATGAACTCGCGACCTGGCAGCGTTGGACCCAAAGACCGAATGGCATTGTGCTGGTGACGGGCCCTACGGGTTCAGGTAAAACAACCACGCTGTACACGACACTCAAGACCTTGGCGACCGATGAGGTGAATGTATCCACAGTTGAAGACCCGATTGAAATGATTGAGCCGAGCTTTAATCAAATGCAGGTTCAAGAAAACATTGAGCTTGGTTTTGCCGATGGCGTGCGCGCCCTGATGCGTCAAGACCCCGACATCATCATGGTGGGCGAGATTCGCGATAAGCCCACGGCCGACATGACGATTCAAGCCGCGCTCACGGGCCATCTGGTGTTGTCGACGCTACATACCAATGATGCACCCTCTGCCTTGTCTCGCCTTGTGGACCTTGGCGTGCCCCATTTCATGCTGAACGCTACCTTAGTAGGTGTCTTGGGACAGCGCTTGATCAGAAAGCTTTGCGAGGCTTGTAAACAGCCTGATGACACTTTTACCGATGAAGCCTGGGCCACCTTGATCCGTCCATTCAAAGCCGCAAGGCCGAAAGGTGTGTATCGACCCGTAGGCTGTGTCGCATGCCGCATGACGGGCTACAAGGGCAGGGTGGGGATCTACGAAATGCTCGAGATCGATAGCGTAATGCGCGAGACGCTCACCGCGAGTACCAATCTTGACTTGTTCAAGCAGGCCGCCCTCAAGCAAGGCTGGAAACCGT
>JANLRI010000417.1:0-6479 GCA_031361565.1 Betaproteobacteria bacterium
TGACCGAGCGCGGCTGGCTCGGATGGTGCGAGGACGCATTCGAAATGCTCAAGACTTTGAAGTAGCGGCTATGACCTCTAAGCGCCAGTGCGCAGTGGCACACTAGACCGACCTCAACAGCACATGTTTCTTCTTTCCCAACGAGAGCTTGATCACACCACCGTCAACTAAATCGTCGGGGGTTAGCTTCATTTTTTCATCGCTCACGGCAATATCGTTCACCTTCAGGCCACCGCCTTGAATTTGACGTCGGGCATCACCGTTCGAGCTCACCAGCCCCGCTGCCATAAAAGCAGCCAGCACACTCATACCGGACGCAAGCTGGGCCGTGGGCACATTAATCGAAGGAAGATCTGCCGCCAGGCCACCTTGCTCAAAGGTTTTGCGCGCAGTCTCAGCGGCTGCAAGCGCTTTATCGCGTCCGTGGATTAAGGCGCTTGCTTCGGTCGCGAGAGCCTTCTTGGCATCATTAATTTCTGAGCCGCCGAGAGCCGAAAGCCTTGAGACCTCGCTCATTGGCAAGGTGGTAAATAACTTCAAAAATCGGCCTACATCCGCGTCTTCAGTATTGCGCCAGTATTGCCAATAATCGTAGGCCGACAGATGTGCTTCGTTCAACCAAACCGCGCCCGCCGCTGTCTTACCCATTTTAGCTCCCGAGGAGGTGGTAAGTAGCGGGCAGGTCAACGCATAAAGTTGATCCTTGTGGCCCATGCGCCGACCTAGATCGATGCCCGTGACAATATTGCCCCATTGATCAGAGCCGCCCATTTGCAAATTGCAACCGTAGCGTCGCGACAGCTCCACAAAATCATAGGCTTGCAAAAGCATGTAATTGAATTCGATGAAGGACAGCTCTTGCTCGCGCTCCAAACGCATCTTGGCGGAGTCCATCGTCAACATGCGATTCACCGAAAAATGGCGACCAACATCGCGTAAGAATTCAATATAGTTAAGCTTCGCCAGCCACTCTGCGTTATCCGTCATTACTGCATCAAGCGGGCCTGAACCAAATCTTAGAAGGCTCGCAAAAACCTGCTTCAGCCCATTCTTGTTAATCTCGATATCTTCAAGGGTACGTAGCTGGCGCGTTTCATCTTTACCGGAAGGATCGCCTACACGCGTAGTCCCGCCCCCCATCAGGGTCACGGGCTTGCCCGCGCCGCTCGCCTGCAGCCAATGGAGCATCATGATCGACAACAGAGAGCCAACATGCAGAGACGGCGCGGTACAGTCGTAGCCCACATACGCAACCAAGCCACCTTTGGCGGCGAGGGCATCAATGCCAACGGCGTCCGAGGTTTGATGGATGAACCCACGCTCGGTGAGTACATTCAGGAAGTCGCTTTTAAATGAGGTCATTAGATTCACTAAGTGGGGAGGCGGTACTTTGGAGGCCTGACTAACCCCCACCGCAAGCCGCAAATTATATCGTCTCGAACCTCTCTAATGGCCTGATCGTGGTGAGCCACAATTTGCTTTCATCGAGATTCGAATCAAAAGGCGATGATCGGCGATTGATCCGACAAGGGCGATCGCCTGAGCACGCCGGTCTATCAAACCCCTCTAACCCAACAAAGATATCCCCTCATGTTGCGCAACCATCTCGAGGGCGCGCTCAAACATCGCACGAGCCGAACCCGAGACTGACTTTAAGTAGGCATGCAACTGCGCGTCCTCGGAGCTATTACTCAGGCACTCTTGGCTATATTCTTCGAAGCTCGCAAGCTGAGAGATCAGCTCAGCGACATGCTTAGGGCATTCGCACAAAATTTTGGTGGATATCCCGGCAACCCTTGCCAATACTTCATCGGAATACTTTCGATCAAGAATCACAATACTCGCGGCAGTAGCGATAGCCGCGCGCAAGGGATCTATGAAAATTTCAGACCGGACTAAGTCAAGCAACTCATTTTCGGAGATGGGCTGGCGCCGCACCAACATACCCGCAGCACGCATCGCCTGCACGAGTGTTTCGGGCCCGTAGCTATACAAAACGATGGTTCGCCTCAACCCGTACCGGGCGTTCAATTGCTCGATTTGGGCCTTCGCGCCGGCGTTGAGGGTACTGATTGTAACGATCAGAATTTCCGGCTTTTTTTTGAAGGTCGCTGCCAGAGCACTACTTAAATCTAAAAACGTATCGCTCAAATCAATTGAGGCGTTTAGTGATTCGGCCAGACCTTTTTCCAAATCAATTCGAACCCCAGGCCCAGAGCCCACTACGGCCACGATGAGCCGCGTGCCACTACCCATCGCACGGGAAATTGACGAGGACGTCTGCGCCTGCTTCACCAGCAATTCCAAGTTCTCGTTGGAGAGGCCCGCGATGTTTCGGATCGCGTGACCGACTTCACCCAGTCTTTTGAGCAGACCCGCCTTTTTAACGTCGCTACTTTCAAACTGGCGATGCTTGCCCGGCGTTTGAACGGGCGAAAAGGCGCCGTATCGGATTTCCCATACTCTTAGTGTTGAAACTGGAATGCCGGTGAGCTTCGAGACGGCGCCGATGCGATGAAGCGGCTGCTGAGGGGTCTTGAGAGTTTCAGCGATCAACGGGAAACACTTTTTGAGTAGATCTTGCGTAGATTATAGACAATATTTCAAGAAAATATCACTCTTATTAATCGCCAAAGCAAAATAAGATGTAGATTAACGAAAATAAATCATAATTTAATGTACTCAAAATAAAATGTGAGCCTAAAATGATCTCTAAAAAGACAAAGAGCGCGGTTAATACGGCAGCGCTCATTGCTAGCCGGGGCAAAGAGCATCCCGTCACCACGCACGACATCTCCTCGTTACTGGGACTGTCGATTTCCTACACTGAAAGAATCGTCAGCTGCCTGAAGGGTCATGGGCTAGTACGCTCTTTTCTCGGACCGGGCGGCGGTTATCAAATCGCCGGAGACCTTTCGAAGATTTCGGTCTGGGACGTAGTCAAACTTTTCGAGCATCCCATGTCGCCAGATCTGAGCAATTCGGACGAAGCCCAAAAAGCTCCTCTTGCCTATGAGTTACTGATGCATGATTTCCTGCAGAAATATCTATCGACCCAAGCGCTTTCGGAAGTCGACAACGCCGCTTCGACTTCAATCGCGCAGAGCGCCACGGAAAGCGTGCAGGCGAGATCAGACCCGAGGGTGAGTGCGGCTTTGGCAAAAATCCCAAACTCAGTGTTTCAATGGCACAAATTTGGTTCGGGCGGCCTGTTGTAGATTGGCAAAAAAAGCCCGCCGCCCTTCTAAGCCGACGAGGTTTCCAAACAGAGTTACGATTCTGCGATGGTTACGGAACGAATCACCAAATCGGTCACGGGCCGGTCGCCTGATCGTGTCGGGACTTTCTCCATAGCATCGAGCACGTCTAAGCCCTTGGTGATTTTGCCAAACAAGGCGTAAGCTGGCGGCAATTGCATACCGCTGCGGCCAGAAATCAAAAAGAACTGACTGCCATTGGTATTTGGACCAGCATTGGCCATCGCAACCGAGCCCAATTCATATTGACCTGGCTTTGGAAGTTCATCTTCGAAATCGTAACCGGGTCCGCCTCGGCCGGTTCCTGTCGGGTCGCCGCCTTGGCAAACAAACCCTTGAATAATGCGATGAAAAATAATGTCGTCATAGTAGTGATAGCGCGCTAGGAAGACAAAGTTGTTGACCGTTTTTGGCGCATTCACTGGATCTAAAACGATGGTCAGCGTACCCATCGACGTTTCCATCGTAGCGGTGTATTGTTTGCTGACATCGATGCACATTGGAGGCGGGCCAGAGAAAGTTTGAGTCTTAGGACTCGAGCCGTCGACGGCTGGGGCTTGGGGGGTAGGCATGGATTTAAACCTTAGAAGATAATACGAACGGGACAAGGGCAAGGCCTTCGTCCGAGTATAGCGTTACCGCCACTAAGCACTGTGCAAGGAACAAAATGATTGAGACTTTGCCCCAAAGGGTCAATGGCAATGCCTGGCTCGTGCAGCGCGGCCGCTTTCTAAGTGTCCAGTTCCTGCTTGAGATTGGATCGACCGGTTACCTGATACGGATTCACGAAGGCCGAATAGAATCTGTTACCAAAGGGCCATTCGTGATGCCACGTTGGAGTTTTGCCCTGCGTGCAGCCACCGAGAGCTGGGACGAATTTTGGCGACCACTACCCAAACCTGGCTTTCACGATGTCATGGCCATGGTCAAATTTCGCGCGCTTAAAATTGAGGGCGACCAATACGCCTTTATGTGCCATTTGCAGTATTTCAAAGATGTGCTGGCAAGCTTACGGGGATGCAAGACATGAATCCAAAGGTCTTGATCGAACCCATCATTGGCCGGTATCTGCGCATGGATATTTTAGGTAAACCGCATCGCCTGTATGTAGAAGAAGCTGGACAAGGAATACCCCTTTTGTGTCTGCATACTGCGGGCAGCGACACGCGCCAATTTCGTGCAGTACTCAACGACTCCCAAATTCTGCAAAACTTTCGGGTAATCTGCTTCGATCTGCCTTTTCATGGCAAATCCTCGCCTCCTTCTGGCTGGCATATCCAAGAATACAAACTCAGCACGCAAGACTACACCGACACCGTTCTCGCGGTATGTGACGCTCTCGCTTTGGACAGGCCTGTAGTGATGGGCTGCTCTATCGGCGGCCGACTCGTCCTACACCTGGCGCTCAAACATGCGCAACGTTTTTCCGCATTAATCGGCTTGCAATCGGGAGCACATGTCGATCCTTATTACGAACTTGAATGGTTACACCGGCCAGACGTACATGGGGGTGAGCTCGCCGCTGCATTGATGTCCGGCCTGATTGGCCCTTCCGCGCCCGAGGCACATCGCTGGGAAACGCTCTGGCATTACATGCAAGGCGGCCCGGGTGTGTTTAAGGGCGACCTGTTTTTTTACAAACTCGATGGTGATATGCGCGGGCAAGTGGCCAACATACGTACCGATCAGTGCCCCCTATTCTTACTTAGCGGAGAGTACGACTACTCCAGCACGCCCGCTGACACACGAGAGCTGGCCCGTCTTATTCCAGGGGTGAAAGCGACCATCATGACGGGCATGGGGCACTTTCCGATGAGCGAAGACCCCGATACATTTTTGCCTTACTTACATCGAGTGCTCGCCGAGATTCGCGAGCGTTAGTGGCGCCCTCTTCCTCAGACAACTCGCGCACAAAGGATACTAAATCATCTTGTCGCGCGAACGTTGCAATGCACGCCTTATACCTTCAATATTTTTAGCCACCCCTTGCATTGTTGGATTGATCGCATAGGCCTTCTCAAAAAAGCTCAAGGCTTTAGCGGGCTCTTCAAGCTGAAGGAAGATTTGCCCATATCCCGACAGCGCTCCGAAATGAAACGGGTTGCGCTTCAACACCTCATCGCAATCAGCCCGAGATTTCTCCCACTCACCAATAAAGTAGTAAACAGTGGCGCGTTTATTCCAAGCCTCAGCAAAGTTCGGTTTGAGCTTAATAATTTCGCTAAAAGTAGCAATCGCTTCAAGCGACTGCCCGGCAGCCATTTCGCTTGCGCCACGGGCATACAGCTTATCGACGGCCTTGTCACCGGAGCGTGCCCAGATTTGCCAAAGCGCAGCATTGGCGGCATCGCTCACCGTATCATCTTGATCCCTCAAGCGTGCGACCAAAGCCTCGCTATCTTGCATCAGCCCGACATCAGCCAGCCTTGCGACGGCCTCCAAACGCTTATCAACCTGATTGCTATTAAGGGCTTTAAGTGCCTCACCACGGCTGGCGGAGGATGCTGCAGTCGACGCCCCAAACGCAGGAACTATTTGAGCGAAAATAAAAAGGATTAAAAGCAGGATCCGACCCATAGCTTTCCCCGCAGAAATACGAAAACAAACTTCCTCAAATCTTAGCGCAGATCATGTCAGAAAGACCAATACTTGCGTTTTAATCGGCAGGCCCGTCTTTGCAAGGCCGTTTTTTATAAAGGCAAATACGGGTCAAAATGAATTTATTCATATTCCAGGTAGCGTAGACCAATCTCTAAATACCGTATTTGTATTAAAGTAGCCCAATAGGTAATTTCCGAATATTCGGCGAAATGAATCCCTCAACACCTTCGAGCCTTCCAGAACCAGATCCGATTGAGCTTTCGCGTTCCAAACGCAAGGCTCTAGTTGGAAGTGGCTGGCTTTTTGCATGGTATGGGCTAACGGGCCTGCCGCTATCGGGGTGTGGGAGCGGATCGCCGGGTTCCAGCACGGCCGCTATTGCTGCCACCCCAAGTGATCCCACTCAAACTGGCTCAACCGCAAATGTACAAGCGGTAGCCGTCGCAAATCCAGTTGCGGCCCCGATCGCACCGCCGCCTGCCTCGCCGCCTGCCTCACCGCCTGCCTCACCGCCTGCCTCACCGCCTGCCTCGCCGCCTGCCTCGCCGCCTGCCTCGCCTCCGCCTGCCTCGCCTCCGCCTGCCTCGCCTCCGCCTGCCTCGCCTCCGCCTGCCTCGCCTC
>JANLRI010000493.1:0-4577 GCA_031361565.1 Betaproteobacteria bacterium
AGACTCCAATCTGGGGCAAAAAGGGCTGGCTCACCGAACTCAAGCCTGACGCGGCCTACGATATTGATGACTTGTTACCTGCGATGCGTAACGGCCTGTCCGTTGGCGGCAAGCTCTATGCGGCCCCTTTTTACGGCGAAAGCTCGATGCTGATGTATCGTAAAGACTTAGCTGACAAAGTGGGTGTCAAAGTGAGCGACAAGCCCACTTGGGCCGAAGTCAAAGACCTGGCCGCTAAAATTCACGACCCAAAAGCTGGAATGTACGGGATTTGCCTGCGCGGTAAGCCGGGCTGGGGCGATAACATGGCCTTCCTCACCACCTTGGTGAACACCAACGGCGGTCAGTGGTTCGACATGGACTGGAAGCCACAGATTCAAAGCAAGGCGTGGAAGGACTCGATCACCTTTTACATCGACTTGCTCAAGAAGTACGGCCCACCGGGATCGTCTGCAAACAGCTTCAACGAAATTTTGGCGCTTTATAACGCCGGGCGTTGCGGAATGTGGGTGGATGCGACCATCGCTGCCAGCTTCATCACCGACC
The DNA here is from genome assembly GCA_031361565.1 of Betaproteobacteria bacterium. Taxonomy (GTDB): domain Bacteria; phylum Pseudomonadota; class Gammaproteobacteria; order Burkholderiales; family Burkholderiaceae_E; genus JAPOKJ01. The sequence continues at coordinate 547 of JANLRI010000493.1, forward strand.
CTAAGCAATCTAAAGTGGCCGATAAGGTTGCCTTTGCACAGGCGCCCACCGGTGTAACGCCTAAAGGAGCAAATTGGTTATGGGCATGGTCTTTGGCGATTCCTGCCGGAACCAAGAAGTCGGCTGAAGCGCAGAAGTTCGTAGCTTGGGCGACCTCGAAAGAGTACATCGCACTGGTGGGCAAAACCAACGGATGGGGTCGCGTACCGACAGGCACTCGCAAGAGTACCTATGCCAATGCCGAGTTCCAGAAAGAGGCCAAGTTTGCTGCTGCTGAAAAAGCGGCGATTGATAGTGCCAACCCCAATGACAGTACTTTGCCTAAGTCACCCTATGTGGGAGTACAGTTTGCCGCCATTCCTGAGTTCCAGTCGATTGGTATTACCGTCGGCCAGCAGATGAGCGCGGCCCTTGCTGGCAAGATCACGGTCGATTCTGCTCTGAAGGCTTCCCAGCTCGCGGCAGAGCGTGAAATGAAAAAGGGTGGTTACTACACCAAGAAGTAATCTGCAGTAAGTTCTCGGTGCACTCGACTAAGAGTGCACCGGAGTTCTCAAATGACTCGTTTTCTTCCCCGCGCCTTGTTGGCACCCGCTGTGGTGACGCTCTTCCTATGGATGATCGTGCCGCTACTGATGACGATTTACTTTTCGCTCATCCGATACAACTTGATGCAACCCGAGGTAAGCGGCTTTGCTGGTCTCGATAATTTCGATTTCTTCGTTACCGATGCTTCATTCGCGGTAGCGGTAAGCAACACCCTCATTTTGCTCGCCAGTGTTATTGCGATTACGGTGGTGGGAGGAGTTGCCCTTGCACTCCTGATCGATGAGCCCTTCCCTGGACGCGGCGTCGTGCGCCTGCTGTTGATTTCCCCCTTCTTCGTAATGCCTACCGTCAATGCCTTGATGTGGAAGCATATGATGATGAATCCCATTTATGGCGTGCTCGCCCAAGTTTGGCAATTCTTTGGTGCCGAGCCCATTGATTGGCTCACGGACTTCCCGCTGGGTAGTGTCGTGATGATGATTTCATGGCAATGGCTGCCGTTTGCCACCCTTATCCTGATGACCTCGTTGCAGTCCTTGAACCGGGAGCAACTTGAGGCCGCGCGCATGGATGGTGCCAATTATTTACAGAGACTTCGTCATATGTACTTGCCGCACATGGCGCGCTCCATTGCGGTGGTGATAATGATTGAGATGATTTTTCTGGTCAGTGTGTTTGCGGAAATATTTACGACCACAGGCGGCGGCCCAGGAGATGCCAGTACTAATGTGGCCTTTCTTATTTTCAAGCACGCCTTGCTGAATTTTGATGCTGGGGTGGCTTCGGCGGGTGCGCTCTTTGCGGTGCTACTGGCGAACATTGCGGCTTTCTTTTTAATCCGCATGATTGGCAAAAACTTGGATTGATGGCATGCAAGATTCCAAGCTAAACCAGCTCGATCAACCCAATCTCCCGAAACTATCGCAGGGCCGGACCGCTGGCCTCTGGCCGACCAGACTCAGCATCGCTCAACTGTTGCGCACCCTGCTGGCTTGGGGAGTGACATTATTGTTGTTCTTTCCGATTGCCTGGTTGGCGCTTACTGCTTTTAAAACGGAGCTTCAAGCCATTGAGATACCGCCGGTGTTGCTCTTCACGCCGACCCTGGAGAACTTTCAAGAGGTGCAAGCGCGTAGCGATTACCTGCTTTATGCCAAAAACTCTGTGGTAACAAGTGTGGTCTCAACACTTGTCGGCCTGTTGATTGCGGCGCCTGCGGCCTACTCCATGGCTTTCTTTCGGAGCAAGCGAACCCGTGACATTTTGATGTGGATGCTTTCGACCAAAATGATGCCGGCCGTAGGAGCCCTGGTGCCGATTTACGTGCTCGCGCAAAAAGCAGGGTTGCTGGATACCCAATTGGCACTGATCATCATGTTCACTCTGGCCAACTTGCCGATCATGGTGTGGATGTTGTACTCGCACTTTAAAGATATCCCAAAGGAAATTTTAGAGGCTTCGCGTATGGACGGTGCCTCGCTTTGGAACGAGATGCGTCATGTTCTCTTGCCGCTAGGGATGGGAGGGCTAGCCTCCACGGGTTTGCTGTGCCTGGTGCTGTCCTGGAATGAAGCCTTCTGGGCGCTTAATTTGAGCTCGGCTAAAGCGGGAACCCTGGCGACATTGATTGCTTCGTATTCAAGCCCTGAAGGGCTGTTTTGGGCCAAGCTGTCGGCCGCATCCTTAATGGCGATTGCGCCGGTCGTGGTGTTTGGCTGGTTCTGCCAGAAGCAACTGGTACAAGGCCTCACCTTTGGTGCTGTTAAATGAAGATGGAGTGGCATATGGTCCTGGGCATCAAGCAGCGAATGGAAGCGTAATGAACGACGCGACCAATAATGCTTACCTCAAACTCCAAGGCTTAGAAAAGCAATTCGGGGAGGTACGCACCATCAAGGGTATTGACCTTGATATCCAACGCGGCGAGTTTGTAGTGTTCGTTGGTCCATCGGGTTGCGGTAAGTCGACGCTACTGCGCCTCATCGCGGGTCTCGAGACCATTGATCGAGGCTCCGTTGAGCTCGATGGCCGAGACATCACCCAGCTTGCCTCATCGAAGCGCGACCTGGCTATGGTGTTTCAAAGTTACGCCCTTTATCCGCATATGAGCGTATATGACAATATGAGCTTCGCCTTACGCATGGCAAAAGTTGAGCCCACGCTCATCAAAGAAAAAGTGGAGCGAGCCGCGAAGATTCTCAACCTCGAACCCTATTTGCAGCGTACGCCGCGCGAGCTATCCGGTGGGCAGAGACAACGTGTCGCCATTGGTCGTGCCATTGTTCGTGCGCCGAAGGTGTTTCTCTTTGATGAACCCCTTTCTAATCTCGATGCAGCCTTACGTGGACAGACGCGCATTGAGATTGCGCGCCTGCATCGTGAACTCGGCGCCACCACCATTTATGTGACCCATGATCAGGTCGAGGCCATGACTCTTGCGGATCGTGTCGTGGTCCTTCGCGACGGACAAATTGAGCAAGTGGGTACACCCTTGGAGCTTTATGACCGGCCAGCCAACCAGTTCGTTGCGCAGTTCATCGGCACACCGCAAATGAATATCATCTCGGCCTCTGCTGTTCCGCAACTGCTCGGCGCCTGTGGCCCACTACTACCTGCCGATGGGGCGATCGGTTTGCGGCCGGAACATGTAGCCTTGATGTCTACGGGTGAGGGAGTATTGAAGGGGCGGGTTGACCTGGTCGAAGCGCTGGGAGCGGAAACCCTGATCTATGTCAGCGCTGGAGAAATTGGCATTGAGTTGACGTCACGCCAGAGTCACCGTACCCACTTACGACCGGGCGACGAAGTGGGCGTGATGCTTGATCTTGAAGCGGCCCATTTGTTTGACGGAAAAGGACGAGTGACACGAGTAGGCGCACCGGCGCAATAACGATCATGAACAAGCCAACCCCCACTTTACACACCAGACCTTTACAAACGACTACCTTGCAAACATCGATTTCGCCTCTAGTGATTCTGCACCTCGGGCTAGGTTCTTTTCACCGAGCCCACCTTGCGGTTTATGTTCATCAACTGATTGAATCCGGCGATTCAGGCTGGGTGCTCAAGGGCGGCAATACTCGACCCGATATGCCTGAGACGATCGAAGCTCTGATCGCACAACAAGGTGAGTACACGCTCGAAACAGTCACACCTGCAAGCGAGCGCAGCTACACTCGCGTGAAGTCGATTAAGAGCGTATTCCCGTGGCGAGAAGGGCTGCCCGATCTTGTTCGGGCTGGCGCAGAGGTGCAAACTCGCATCATCTCTTTCACCGTCACCGAGGCAGGCTATTACCTCGACGCAGACGACCGACTAGACCTACAGGCGCACGATATTGCGAGCGACCTCGCTGCGGCGCGCCAGGCGCGGGTGGGCGGCACGATTTATGCCGCTCTGGTTGCCATCCTGCGCGAGCGCATGCGCGTGGCCGCTGGTGCCGTTACCTTGCTCAACTGCGACAACCTGCGCCACAACGGTGA
>JANLRI010000538.1:0-5126 GCA_031361565.1 Betaproteobacteria bacterium
TAAGAAGCTTTGCACAAGAGAGCGCGTATCGATTTGGAAATTTGAGAGCATCCGTAATTCTTCGATGGCTCTTGGCGACAGGTTTTGAGCCTCGTCTACGATGAGTAGCGCCCTACGCCCTTCGGCGTGAAGGTATCGAAAATGATCTTCAAGCCTCATCAGTAAGGCCGACTTTTCTAAACCCTCATGGGGAATACCAAAACCGCCGGCCACCAATCTGAGCAAATCGTCGGCGTCAACCTGGGTGCTGACGATTTGCGCCGCACTGACGGTCTCCTGCGGAATACGCCGGATAAGGTTTCGAACCAGGGTGGTCTTGCCCGCGCCGACCTCACCAGTAATGACAATAAAGCCTTCACCTTGGTGAAGACCGTATTCGAGGTACGCCATGGCTCGTTTATGACCCCGGCTTCCGAAATAGAAGTCAGGATCGGGATTGAGTTGAAATGGTTTCCCTGATAGACCGAAATATTCTTCGTACAATTTAAAATCTCACATCAAGGAGGCCAAAGAGGGCGGTTTCATCGAAACTCACCTGCCCAGTCTGAGAAGTGTGGCGTAAGCCAAAGACTGCTGAAGTGTCAGCAGTTAACTTGGTACGGTAAGTGGTTTGAATCGAATTAACCGTAGATTTGCCCAGGCCAACGGTGGGTCCATTCGTCTCAATGTTGACTCGAGAAACTTTGATTCCAAAAGCGTTCTTTGAATCTAAGTTGTGCGTCCAATCCAAGGTCAGGCTGTTGGTATTAAACGCGCTCAAGTTCACTGAAGAAAGTGTGCTTGGCCCGGTCGGCGAAAGAAAAGAGAAAGTGGATTGCGCTCGGGTTGCGTCAGTATCACGCCGTGACCTTACCCCGAGCAAAACCAGGCTGTTAAGAGGCGAGGCGTAGGCAACACTTGCGGTCAGATTATTATTTAAAACGACAAAGTCGCTGAGGACGCCGCCGCCAACCAAAGAAGAATAACTTTGAACTAAATTCTGAGCAGCCAGTTGATTGAAGACCGGATTTAAGTTGGACGCGAAACCGCCTGCAGCGAACAATGCCGAAGGTGAAACCGTGAGCACTGAAGCGTCGCTGCTGGTGACGACGTTGCGATCATAGCTCAGAGCACCGGTGAAAAAGCCAAAGCGATGGGACATCCCAACTCGTCCAACTGTTCCATAATAAAGTCGCTTGGCGGACGCCGAGATGCTGGTTCGATTGGACGGTGTCCAGTCAGCGAACAAACCGAGGCCTGTGCCGCTGGTTTTTCCGTTGACGGAAAAGTTACTGATCTGATCGAAATTGACCGATGCGCCCACTCTTAATTCGGGAATGGGCAACACAAAAGCAGATCCGAATGCGCTGTTTCGCGATTGCGTCGGGATGGCATCGAAAGTTCTGCGCTGAACCTCGCCACCGGTCTCCCAACCCCAACGATTAAACTGTGGCCCGCTCTTGAGTGACCCTGAAAATCTTTGATCGAGCTTGGCCAGCACGACATCAGCGTTAGTGCTCGAAGTACCAAGAGAATAGCGAGCTTGGTAATCCGCAAAAGTACCGATCCTGCCTTGAATGTATGGGCTAAGCTGTAGTTGACGAAACTGAACGCTGGAAGCGTTAGCCGCCGAAGGATCAAACGTCACCGCGCTTAACGGATTCGAGGCAAGCGAGTAGATGGAAGCATTTCCACTAATCCAAAGCCAATCTCCAATAAGCGCTGTTTGTCCGGAGGCGCGCAAATCTGGGGTGGCCGAAGCGCCGCCTTGGGTTCTAAAGAACGTACGCAAGGTCGCATAGACCTGAGCCTTGGTACGATCAGAATCAACCGACCCTTCAAAATACGGAGCGACCTCGGCCACAAATCCTGAGGAGCCTCCAGGGGTGCGACTAAGGTTGGAAGAATAGGTCAGGGTACTGCGAACACCGGGGAGAAATTTAATTTCCTCTTTTTTGTTCAGTATTTCCGAACCGCCGATCGCGGGCAGTTCCGCTGAAGGCAACACGACTGTAGGCGGAGAGCTGGAAGTCTGCGCTAGGGAAAGAGATGAACCCATCAAGAGTCCAACCCCAAGCGCGGCTCGATACCCTTTTGGAAAAGAGGTCAATGAAGCCAAATTAAACACCGTAGCCATACCCGCCGTAACCACCGTAGTATCCCTGTTCAGCAGCTCGCGCTTTGTTAAGCACCAAGCCAACAACCTCAGAAGACCCAATAGTAGCAAGAGCCTCTTGAACTGATTCGTGGGATGTCTTGCCAGCCTCTACCACCAATACAACTTGTCCCATATAAGAGCTCAGCACGCGCGATTCGGTGGTGACCAAAAGCGGAGGAGAATCAAAAATTACCACTCGGTCGGGGTAACGAGCAGTGATTAGCTCAAGCAATCGGCTCATAGAGGCGCTGGCAAGGAGTTCCGTGGCTTGCTGGTGGCGGCGTCCAGCCGGTAAAATCATCAGCTTATCGACGTTGGTTGGCAACACAAGCTGGGAGATATCCAAATTGCCGTCAATGAGCCAATCCATAAGGCCAGCTTCAACCGTGATTCCGAGCTCTTTTGGAATAGAAGGCCGCGCGACGTCGGCGTCGACAAGTAAAACTTTATTGTCACGCTCTGCTGCAATGCTCATGGCCAAATTTATGGCACAAAAACTCTTTCCTTCGCCGGGAAATGCGCTGGTCACCATAATACGTTTGCCGTTCTTGACCGCAGAGACTCCGCGTCCAAACGCATTGGCGAGTAGTGGACGTTTGATCACTCGAAACTCTTGAGAAATTTGAGTCTGATTACCATCGGGGGTTACAAAGCCTCGCGCTCTTAGGGACTCGAGATGAATACGAACGCCCTCCCGTTTACTAACTTCATCAAGGCGATTCGGTTTGGGCGTATTGGCCCGCGCGGTCGTGGCGTGATTCGCTGATCCACTCAGCCCGTTCGTGGGGTGAGCGCCGTTCAGTTCACTCAGTCGTTCAATGGTGGAGCTTCGCTTTTCGACCGGGTTCTGTGCCGCTCGTCGAGCCTCCGCGTCGGGAAGTGCGATGGCGTCGCTTGATACGTTGGTCAGCTTGCTGACAGCTTTTTCGATAAGACTCATTTTAATTACCTAATTCTTGATGTTCAAAGTCTTACTTGACTGCCGTCAAGACAGTTTGATACATGATTAGCCCCAAAAACGCACTGATGTATAGGGCGGACATGCCCGCGAAAGTTAATCCGCTGATGCGCGCCTTGCTTTTTGCTTTTGCGTCGTTGAAGAGAGATACAGCACCGAGAATCGGAACTTGAGTGATGTTTCTGAGGGTACGAAGATCGAAAAACGTTGGGCGACTTTGATCCCGTATGAAAGCAGCCGCTAGCCCGGCTCCGACGGAGGCCAGTAGACCGAGCAAAAGCAGCAAATTACGGTTTGGCCAAACAGGCTGCGCGCTCACCCGAGGTGGATCGACAACCCGGAATTCAGCAACACCGGCGGCTCCATCCATTTCCGTGGAGGTTTGAGCGGATTGTCGACGCTCGAGGAGTTGCTCGTAATGCTTACGATTTACCTCGTTGTCACGGGTCAGCTGAATATACTGAGCCTCAACTTTAGGAATGGTTTGGGCGGCTTCTCTTGATTGAGCGAGGCGAATTTCGTAGTCAGCGACCCGGGCACGCAAGGAAGCGATTTGAGCCTCGGCATCTGCCAGAGAGATCTTGAGTTGTTGAAACACAGGATTCGCGGCTTGCTGTGCTTGACGACGCTGTTGAATCGGAACTGGTTTGGCGGCCTCTGCTTTGCGTTCTGCATCGCGTTGGCTTTCAAGCTGTTCAAGAATTCTTCTAGTGCCCACAACGTCAGGATGCTCTTCGGTAAAACGAGACCTGAAATCATCCAGACGCTTACGAGTCGATTCCACGCGCTCGTCTAGTTCGGTTGGTCGAGCACGAGCAATCTCAAGCGGGCCTAAGTCCCCGCCTGGAAGGGCCAAGGTGGCTGCCTCGCCATTGAGCTGATTCTTGATGGCATCGCGGGCATACTCCGCCTGCCGAAGCTCAAGTTTCGCTTGGGTGACTTGATTCTGGAATTCGCCGGACTTGGCAATATAGTCCTGCGCTAAGTTTGGCATTAAGTTGAGGTTTTTGATCTTGAACTCCTTCAATGCTTCCTCAGCTTGCAGAAGCCGCTGTTCGGAGCTCTTGATTTGTTCGTCCAAGAATCGGCGCGCAGTATCGCCATCAGTGTTTTTCTTAATCAAGCTACCCTCAACGAAGATACCGAGAAGTGCCTGCACTACAGCTTTTGCGGATTCAGGTTTTTCGTTGCGATAGTTGATGAGATAAAGGTTGGCAGCCCCTGGTACCGCCTTGAACTCCACTTCCTTGAGTAAGCTATCGATGTACTGTTCACGTTCGCCCGCGCTTTTCACTTTAAGGTCCAGATCGGCCATGCGCATCACACGATCAATATTCGGGCGACTGATCAAGGTTCGACCCATCATGGCAACTTGCTGCTCAACGTTTGGTTGAACCGCAAGCCCAAGCATCAAAGGCTTAAGGATGGATTGTGTATCCACAAACACCCTCGCTGCGGCCTCATATTTGGAGGGAATCACGAACGCCGCAATCACGCCAGCAATGCCGAAAATGACGGTGGTGATGAAACCCCACCATTTGTAAAACCACAGGCCCCGGAGTACGGACCGCAATTGTTCGACGATTTCTTGCATGGATAGCTCTTTTTTGCTTGGATAAGCGGTGAATTTGGTATGGGCGGCTGCTAGATGATCTTAGAACCAGCTCTCTGGAATCATGATGACGTCGCCAGGCTTCAATTCGATATTGGCAGAAACATCACCCCGTTTAAGTAGGTCGCGTAATCGTAGGCCGAATTGCTTGTTGCCTTCCGAGGAACGGATCAGTACAGCACGATTGCCTGCCGCAAAATCAGTAATGCCACCAACGGCAATCATCACGTCCAGCAAGGTCATGTTTTGACGGTAGGCGAGGGCTTGAGGCTTTGCCGCCTGACCGACGACACGGACCTGCTCGCTAGTGGGTCCCACGAAGTTTTGCACGACTACGGTGACCACGGGATCTTGAATATAGCGTTTAAGCTTAGCTTCAATCTCTCGAGCGAGTTCAGAAGGGTTTTTGTTGATCGCGA
>JANLRI010000545.1:0-4892 GCA_031361565.1 Betaproteobacteria bacterium
GCTGGGCCTTGCTGCCCCTTTTTATGATCGTCGGTTGCGCTCGAGTACGCTTGGAAGTTCTCGCTCGCGCCGCATCTTTGCTTGGAATTCAAACGATTTGTCTTCTTCCGATTGTGGGGCTCGCTTGGGCAATGGGTTTACCGGGGCAGTTATACGTCTCACCGGTAAGCATCATTGGAGGGCCGGGCCCAGAATACTTTGCAGTTGAGCTCTATGGCATCAGCCCAGATAATGGCATGCCGAGATGGAGGCTCTTCGCGCCTTGGGCACCGGCTATTGGCATGGTGATGTGCGTCTACTTTTTTTTGATCGTGAATGAACGCGACGCCCGTATTCGAACTCTCGGACTGCTTGGAACGTTTTTGGCCATTCTAGCTTCCAGCTCACGCCTGGGTTTGTTGTGTATCCCGATTGTAGCCAGTGCGACTTGGTTGCTGCTCAATATTGGACGACCAGTTGTTCTCCTGATCGCATCCCCGATAGGGCTTTTTACCGGCCTAGTCATGGATCAAATGCTGCTGATTTACGAACAGGCGATGAGCGGCTTTCACGGCGCCCGCGCGGACTCGTCGCGAGTGCGTGCCACCCTTGGGCGGATTGCCTTGGAACGATGGGAGAGCGAAGCGGTTTTCTGGGGGCACGGTGCCGTTGAGAGAGGGCCTCATTTAGTTGAGTACATGCCGATTGGAAGTCATCACACTTGGTTTGGATTGCTTTTCGTTAAGGGCTTAGTAGGTGTCGTATCACTGGTCATTCCTTTGACCTGGACACTTTGCGTGCTGATTCGACATGGCAACAAAAGCAATGAACTACGCACCGCGTTGAGAGTTTTGGTGCTGATATTTCTTTACACCTTTGCTGAAAATCTCGAAATCCTTTCATATCTTTACTGGCCTGGACTGGTCGTGATTGGCATGGCGCTCAAGCAGACCTTAGGCTTCGAAAAAGAAAAATCTTTAATTCAACTTCCAAATCCAAACCCTGTTATCAATGAAAGTTGCAATGAATTTGCACCTCGTTAACGAATATTCATCCGACAATCTCGGTGATGCCGTCATATACGAATCATTGGTTCAATTGGCATCACCGATTGGTGTTCTCAGCTCCCTCGATCTTTCCCAGCGCGAGCGAGTACGTGGATTGCTGCCGAACTGTCGGCCGGGGCCTGCCGACCTACATGTCTCTGTAGGTGGGGACATTTTTAACAATGCAAGAAAATATCTCGTTACGAAAAAATTCCTTCAAAATACACGATTGCTCGCGGCATGCCCGCCACGACGCAGCTTCATGTTCGGGCAGAGTATTCCTGAGTCATGTCAGGGGCTATCGTTTAGAATTCTCTGCGGAGTATTGCGACGTCTGTCCAGTGTGACCGTTCGTGACGCGCGGAGCTACCGTAGACTTGTGGCTGCCGGTGTCTCAGCGCATCTGAGTTTCGACCTTGCTTTTGCGTATCATTCGGCGGCCCGAAGTATCGATGCCGGTCGAGCACTGTTTGAGAAGAGTGGCATTGATTCGGAGAGGTGTGTCCTAGTGTCGGTGCGTAGCTTCAATGCCATGTACCCGCATGATAATCGCCTCTTCACCGATAAGATCGCCGAGCTATGTCGCCTGCTTTTGTTGCGAGGGCATAGCCCCGCAGTCTTGTTACAAGCAGACGTTGGTGCCGGTGACAACGATAGCATTATTGTTACCGAGCTTCGCCGTCGTATCCCTCAGCTTTCCGTCTTGCAGCCCCTTCAAGTGGGCGGTGGGCATCATCCCATCGACGCTCTTGCGGGTGCGATTGCCCTCGCACACTCGGTTGTAGCTGTACGCTTTCATACGACTATTCTACGTCTGTTAGCTGGGCGTCAGTCCTACAACCTGCATTATTCAATCAAAGGACAGGATATCGTCGAACGCCTGAATCTTCCGGGTGTCGACCTTGATTCGTTTGAGCCGCGCGCAGCAGTGGAGGACATCGAACGTAGTGCGCAAATGAGTTTTGACCCCACTCCTCAACGCGAGAGCGTTCGTTCGGCGTTCGAACATAGTGTCAGCAAGGCTCTCGGCCACCCCTGGAGTTTGCAATCCTCTGACAACTTAATGTTGGAAGGCTTGTCTAATCCTCTGACGGCATCCAACTCGTCCATCGAGCCTAACTCACCCACCTACCGCACGGTTTAAGCAATGAATAGCAAATTTCCGCAGTTTATCCTGGCGAGTGATCCACCGGAGATCTCGATCATCATTCCTGCACGCAATGCGGCCACGACGCTTGCGCAGACGCTAGATTCAGTCAAGGCTCAGACTTTTCAGAACTGGGAATGCATCATCGTCGACGATGGCTCGACCGATGCGACCAGGTCCATCATTCGAAACCAAGCTGATTCGGATCATCGAATCTTGACCATGAGAGGCCCCGAGCGTGGCGTCTCTGCGGCCCGAAATGCAGGAATAAACGCTGCCCGCGGTGCAATCATTGCCTTTTTGGATGCCGACGATCTATGGGATCCAAAAAAGCTTGAGACGCACCAAGTGCATCTCGGAAAAAGGCCCGCCGTCGGTATCAGCTTCGCCAGGGTGCTGTTTGTCGATGAACAAGGAAAATCTACAGGTGTTTTGTCGGCCAAAAATGGCGAACACATTGAGGCCTCGCGTTTACTCTATGAAAACCCAGCGTGTACAGCATCGACCCTGGTGATCCGACGCGAGCTCCTGCATCGAGTTGGAGGGTTTGATGAATCCATGCGCTTTTCGGAAGATTTAGAACTGATGGTTCGCATTAGGCTGCTTACTGGGGCCTTGATTGAAGGCCTTAATGATGTTTTGACGCTCTATCGGGCAAGCCCGAAGGGAGCGTCCGCCGATCTTGCGGCGATGCAAGCGGGGTGGGAGACTTTGATGCAACGAGTGGGTGCTTACGCCCCAACCTTAATAGCAAAACATATTCGCTGTGCCCGGGCAACACACCTACGCTATTTAAGTCGCAGAGCACTAAGGCTTGGCTTACCGGCTTCACAGGGACTTCATCTTTTTTCAGAAGCCATGCGAAACAGCACTTTTGAGCTGCTTCGCCAGCCCTATCGCACTTTTGGAACACTCGCCGCGCTCATCGTTTCGCTTTTTGCAACGTCGACGTTGCAGCGCCGAAGCTAATATTCTTTTCAATTCAAAGGATTCACTATGTCATTCGTAACTGTTGTTATTCCTGCCTACAACGTCGAGCAGTACATCGAAGAATGTCTGCGATCTGTGCTGGCTCAAACCTATCGAGATTTTGAGGTTCTCGTGATTAACGATGGATCCACCGACGGCACTGCGGACAAGGTGAAAAAATTCGCAGATCGGCGAGTGCGTCTCATCAATCAATTTAATCGGGGCCTAGCAGGTGCTCGCAATACCGGTGCTCGACGAGCCTGCGGTGAGTATGTAGCATTTCTTGATTCTGATGATCGTTGGCATCCTGAGAAATTACAGCGCCACGTTGATCACCTCAACGAAAATCCTCACGTGGGTGTGAGCTATAGTCAGTCTGCGTTTATTGATGCAAGCGGCAAGCCGATGGGTTACTCCCAGAGACCAAAGCTAAAGGGAATCAGCGCTCGCGATGTATTTCTACGTAATCCCGTGGGTAACGGATCGGCGCCGGTCCTGCGTGCTCAGGCGCTCATCGACATCGCCTACATGCGAACCGGCGTCCTTTCACTTGAGGAAGCCTATTTTGACGAATCATTCCGTCAATCTGAAGATATTGAATGTTGGTTGCGGATCGCACTCACTACCAATTGGAAGTTTGAGGGCATAGGCCTTCCTTTAACAGAGTATCGCGTCAATGAGGGCGGCTTGTCCGCCGCTCTCGACAAACAGTTGGCTAGTTGGGAGCGGGTCGTTGCCAAGACAAGGACCTACGCGAATGAATTTATTCAGGAGAACGTGGGCGCGGCGCGGGCTTATCAGTATAGATACTTGGCGCGCAGGGCTGTGCGCTCGAACGATCCAATCACAGCACTATCGTTGATTGGAAAATCCTTGAAAAGCTATCCAGGCATTGTGATCGAGGAGCCTGGCAGAACCTTCGCGACTTTGGGTGCTGCTGTACTCAGAGGACTTATCCCGTCGACCAGTTATGCCAGGCTCGAAGCTCGAGCGATGCAAGTGGCCAATGGTGTGCGAAGTCGACCTGCGGTTTAAGTACCTCACAAAGAGCAAAGGTTGCGGACCCAGAAAGCGCGTCGTTATGGCAGTTTCCCAGAATTCGTCCAATGCACCGGTTGGCGCACGTTGGATCGCCGCTCAAAATCTCGGCAAACAACTGATTGATCTCGCCGTATTTTTGATCCTGGCCAAGCTTCTCTCGCCGGTAGAGTTCGGGATCGTGGCCATGGCGGGTTCATTGGTGGTACTTGTCAATGTAGTTTCAGAGCTTGGTCTTGGCGACGCCCTACTCCAACGACAAGAACTCGATTTGGAGCATCTCGACAGCGCGTTTTGGACCGGACTTGCAAGCGCAGGCGCTTGTGCCTCGATCGTGTATTTGCTTGCTCCATGGATCGCAGCCCTGTATGGACAGGCCGAGGTGACCGGTATTCTTCGCGCGCTCACACCGCTCTTCATCTTTCAAGGTTTAACGATCGTCCCACAGTCGGTATTGCAACGTAGCTATCACTTTCGCCAGTTAGCGCTAAGATCTCTTGTAGGCACCTTGGTAGGTGGAACGGTCGGCTTAGTGTGTGCCCAACAAGGCGCGGGGCCCTGGAGTTTGGTTGCGCAGCAATTGACTGCCGGTGCGGTCGGTGTCATTGGCCTTTGGTGCTTTTCAAAATGGCGACCTCGGCGCCACTGGACTTTGTCCAAGGCCTCCGAGCTCCTAGCCTTTGGAAGAAACGTGTTAGGAGCGCGAGTGCTTA
>JANLRI010000556.1:0-3983 GCA_031361565.1 Betaproteobacteria bacterium
AGCGGCACAACAACAATCAGCAACAGCGCGGTTAAAACATGAACCCAAATGGGCGGGCTATAAGCCGCCTCAAGCCCAAAGATTGAGCCCACGCCCACAATGCACGCAAACAACATGACAAACCACGTGGCCCCATCCCCGGCATCGGCAAAGCTGAAAGACATTCCGCAATTACTGCAAGCTTTGGCCACAGTGAGATAGCCATCAAACAAATTCCCCCGCGCGCAGCGGGGGCATTTGCCTCGAAGCCCAGTACGGGCCGCCGAGAAATCTTGATAGTAGTTCTCATTCATTCCAGCGGAACAACGCCGCCATGGTTGCCCCACACGTAAATGCACACAAACAGGAACAGCCAAACCACGTCAACGAAATGCCAATACCATGCCGCGGCTTCAAACGCGAAATGGTTCTTGCCATTGAAATGCCCACGGCGATAACGCATCAGCACGAAGAACAGGATTAACGCACCGACGGTGACATGGAAGCCATGGAAACCGGTCAGCATAAAGAAGGTACTGCCAAAGATGCCTGAGTCGAGACGCAGGTTCAACTCCGTGTAGGCATGGATGTACTCATAAACCTGCAGGCACAAAAACAAGGCGCCTAGGAGAATGGTGATGGCCATCCATAACTTCACTTTGCCGCGATGATCTTCTTTGATGGCATGGTGAGCGATGGTTAAAGTGAGACCCGAGGTTAACAACAAAGCCGTGTTGATGGTGGGAACAGGCCAGGGGCCCATTTTTTGGAAGGACTCCGCAATTTTCGCTGGGCCAAGATTCGGCCAGGTCGCCGAGAAGTCAGGCCATAACATCATCTTGTGATCCAAGTCGCCCAACCAGGGCATGGAGATCACACGCGCGTACCAAAGTACGCCAAAGAAAGCCGCGAAGAACATCACTTCGGAAAAGATGAACCAACCCATCGACCAACGGAACGAGAGGTCCACGTTGTGACTGTATTGGCCGCCTTCGGACTCTTTAGCAACGGTGCCAAACCAACCGAACATCATAAAGATGAGAATGGCCAAAAACACGGCGAAAAGATAGGGACCATAGGCGGCTCCGTTGACCCACCCCGCCATGCCAAAACCAAAGCAGGCAAGCGCGATTGAACCAACAATCGGCCAATGCGAGGGGCTGGGTACAAAATAATGCGGCGCTACACCTTGGTGACTAGCTGCGGACATGTCATCTCTCCGAACAAAAAATTAGAATCTCGAAACTTGCGAACACAAGCACTTCAAACCAAACTATCTCAAAACCATCTTCACTACTGTCAACAGAGTGAGGATCAATAAAATTGCCATGCCAATGCCGACACCAATCACCACGACAGGATTGAGCTTGGCGACATCTTCTTCGTGCGCCTTACCTGCGCGTACTCCGAAAAACGACGAGGCCACGGCTTTCACCGTGCTCACCAAAGACGCTTTGCGCTGCAATACCTCTTCCTTGGGCTCACTCACTGGGAAACCTTCTCGGAGCGTGCTTGCGACAAACCAGCATTCGCACCTGCGATCTCAAAGAATGTGTACGACAGCGTAATCGTGGTGACATCCTTAGGCAACTTTGGATCGATCACGAATACGACTGGGAAACGTCTGACCTGCTGAGCACCAAGCGCCTGCTGTTTAAAACAGAAACATTCCAGCTTCCTAAAATACTGGGCGGAATGCTGAGGGGCGTAGCTAGGAATCGCCTGGCCAATCGTGCCGCGATCCACCGTGCTGATCAAATCGTAGTTAATCGTGATCAACTCGCCAGGATGAACCGTCATTGAGGCTTTCTCGGGCCGAAACAGCCATGAGCCTCGGCTATTGGCATCGAAATCCACGACCACCTTGCGGGTTAAATCAACCTGAGTATTCTTGGCGAACTCTGCGTTACCTTTATCTTTGTTAAAAAGGCTGTTCACCCCGGTTGCTTCACAGATCGCCTTATAAATCGGCACCATCGCATAACCGAAGCCAAACATGCATACCGAAATGACCGCCAGCTTACCCATCATTTGACGGTTCATCAGGCGAGTCAGAAACGGGGTGCTTTTTGGGGTAGGCGTCGTCATTTCAGACTTAGTGACCAAACAGCATTCTATTCACCACCACGCCCGCAAAGAACACGGCCGCAATCGTCAACAGGATAAGTGCCGTTTTCAAGTTGCCAGGCTTCTTATAGTTAGAAGCCATTTTGACCGGAGCGGGTGGAGGAGGCATAAACTTTATCGCCGAGCAATAGGTTGCAAAGTAGGAGTCGCCAAAACTTAACGAGGCTCGAACTTCACGTTCGGTGGCGTCTCAAAGGTATGGAAGGGAGCCGGACTCGGCAAAGTCCATTCCAATCCAATCGGGTTGTCCCATACTTTGTCAGTTGCTTTTGGTCCGCCCTTGATGCACTTGATGATCGCCGTCAGGAAAATCAACTGCGACAGCCCAAAGCCGAAGGCACCAATAGTGGCCACCATGTTGAAGTCCGCAAACTGCATCGGATAATCGGCATAACGACGAGGCATACCGGCCAAGCCCAGGAAATGCATCGGGAAGAAGGTCACGTTAAACGTAATCATCGAAGCCCAGAAGTGGAACTTGCCGAGGCTCTCGCTGTACATATGACCCGTCCACTTCGGCAACCAGTAATAGGTACCCGCAAACAAGGCGAACAATGAACCCGCCACCAAAACATAGTGGAAATGGGCCACGACGTAATAAGTGTCGTGCAACTGAATATCGAGTGGAGCCACCGACAAAATAATGCCGGTCAAGCCACCCATCGTGAACACAAAGATGAAGCCAATCGAGAACAACATCGGCGTCTCAAAAGTCATCGAGCCCTTCCACATCGTAGCCACCCAGTTGAAAATCTTCACGCCTGTGGGCACGGCGATCAACATCGTGGCATACATGAAGAATAACTGACCGGCGACAGGAATACCGGTGGTAAACATGTGGTGCGCCCACACGATGAAGGAAAGAATCGCAATCGAGGCGGTGGCATACACCATCGAGCTGTAACCAAACAAACGCTTGCGTGCAAAGGTTGGGATAATTTCTGAGACGATGCCAAAGGCTGGCAAAATCATGATGTACACCTCAGGGTGACCGAAGAACCAGAAAATATGCTGGTACATCACGGGGTCGCCGCCGCCGGCTGCGTTAAAGAAGGATGTACCAAAGTGACGGTCTGTGAGCACCATCGTGATGGCGCCGGCCAGCACCGGCATCACTGCGATAAGCAAATAGGCCGTAATCAACCAAGTCCAAACAAACAAGGGCATCTTCATCAAGGTCATGCCCGGAGCGCGCATATTCAAGATAGTGGTGATGATGTTGATCGACCCCATAATTGAGCTTGCGCCCATCAAATGCATGGCGAAAATACCGAGGTCCATGCCAGGGCCCATTTGCACGGATAAAGGTGCATACAGAGTCCAACCGGCAGCCGTTGCGCCGCCAGGAACGAAGTACGACGCGACCAGCATTGTGGCTGCCACCGGCAGAATCCAGAAACTGAAGTTATTCATCCGCGCGAAGGCCATATCGCCCGCACCAATCATCAAAGGAATTTGCCAGTTTGCAAAGCCTACAAAGGCCGGCATGATGGCACCGAACACCATGATGAGACCGTGCATAGTGGTGAGCTGATTGAAAAACTCGGGCTGCATAATTTGCAAGCCTGGTTGAAACAATTCGCTGCGTAATAGCAAGGCGTTGATACCACCCACGATAAACATCGTGAAGCTAAACCAAAGGTAGAGCGTACCTATGTCTTTATGGTTGGTCGCATACACATAACGCCTCCACCCCGTTGGCGGTGCGTGGTGATCGTGATGATCGTGATCATCAGCATGACCATGTGCGTCGTGGTGACCGGCTGCGTGAGGAACACTTGCCATTTGCTTAACTCCGATGTCGAATTCTTGTAACTAAACGATGTACTAAAGTAGTTTGTTGGGAACTAGCGCTGCGAAACGCTTATTTCGCTGCC
>JANLRI010000560.1:0-4126 GCA_031361565.1 Betaproteobacteria bacterium
GATCGGTGGCTTCATTGCTGCCTTTCTTTTTGCTCAGTTTATTTCCGTGGGCGGCTTCATGTTCCAACTGGAATGGGGCTATGTGATCGCCTTTGTCTTCTTTATCGCGTTCATGTTCTGGCGCCCAGAGGGCATTCTTGCCAAGCGTCGGTAGGGTGCGGTCCGCCAATTTCAGTCAAGACGAGCCCAGCCAAGACATTGCCACCGAAAGATCATGAACAAAGCCATTGCGATCATTCTTCTAGCGGTCTTACTCATCGTGCCTCTTACGGGTGTCGGAAACTATCCCTTGCACTTGATGATCATGGGTTTGCTTTGGGCCTATGTCTATACCAGTTGGGCCATCATGGGCAGGCTAGGCATGGTGAGCTTCGGACATGGTGCGTTTCTCGGCATTGGCGCCTACACCGTCACCATGCTTTGGAATTGGTTAGCGCTGTCCCCCTGGATCGGCATGCTGGCGGCTATCGCGATCACGCTGCTGGTGGCCTACGTAATTGGCTATCCCTGTTTTCGCTTCAAAATTGTGGGACACTATTTCGCCTTGGTGACTCTGGCACTCTCAGAGGTCACCCGACTGGTCATCGTTGCCCTGCGGGATATTACGGGCGGCTCACTCGGGGTCACGCCCAAGACCGCGCTGAGTGCGGGCAGCACCTGGTCTTTTAGCGGCATGCAGTTCACCAGCAAGGCCGTATGGTTCTACATTGTTCTGGCCTGCTTTCTCATCGGCCTCTACGTTTGGCATCGCGTCGACAAGAGCATGAGCAGAGTGGCACTTGAGGCCATTAGCGAAGAAGAAGATGCCGCCGCTTCAATCGGCATTGATGTCACCCGAACCAAGCTTCGTATCACCATGCTCTCTGCGGTGATGACCTGTATCGGTGGTGTCTTGTATGCCCAATATCAGCAATACATCAATCCCGAGACTGTCTCAGGGATTGGGGTGTCTCTTCAAATGGTGTTTGGCGTCATCGCGGGCGGTATGTTTGTCATGCTCGGGCCGATGGTGGGTGCATTCTTGCTCTTGGCCCTCTCGGAATCGCTGCGGGTCTTAATCGGCAACCAAGTGTTGGGTGTTGATCTGACCATTTATGGACTGCTGCTCATCGTTTTTATTATCTTCATGCCCAAGGGCATCCTCGGCTCTTGGCTGGCGAACACCAAGATCCGTACCAAGCCCAAGGCTTAATTCCAACCTCAGCCAATTAAGCGTTAGCCTCCGCCTGGCGGCGGTGCCAAATCAAGCTCAGCAAATTTTATTAAATGACGATCATCATGATTCCAAGGGTGGAATCCGGGTAGAAAAAAGGTCAACCACGCGGGAATCAGACGACGAACAATACCGGGGTTACCGAGGGCAAACCATACGATTCGCCCATGAACCCGAAACCCCGACAAACCATCCTGGCGTAGCAAATCGAGCATGGCAATATAGCGATTACTCCAAAAATTTCGGGTTGTGAGCAGCATCATGAGGCTCTTCACCTTCCATCTTTTCCAACGAGTCCAGTCGCGCGTCGCGTGCAGCCAGGTGTCATAGGCCACGCCCTTATGTTCGATTTCTTCCATCGAGTGCCAACGCCATAAATTTCGAATCTCGGGGGTGGCTCCTCGAAAATGCTCATCCTTCGAAATAAACTGCTGGGCCATGATCGCCGTGTAATGCTCAAGTGCCATCGTGACTGCAAGGTTCAAAATTTGCGGCCGATCTTTTGTCAAATTCAGGGATTCGATCACTTGAGTCTCCAGCCGTGAAAGATCATAGCCTGCCTCAGCAACATGCTTGTTGAAGGCCACGTGCTCGCGAGAGTGCACGCCCTCCTGCTTCGTAAAAGCGTTAATGTCCTCGAGCAGTTTAGCGGGCGCACCTTCGCGAAAGGCGCGAACACTCTCGATAAAGAACGCTTCGCCGCGCGGGAAGGTCACGGAGAGAGCGTTGTAAAAGGCCGTAGCAATCGGGTCTTCGTTAAGCCACCAACGCTTCAAGGCCACATCACGACCAAAGTGACGATCACGCGGCAATATCTTCAAATCGACAGGTGTTTTTGTGACTAAATCATTCATTTCAAATTCCTCAAGCGCCTACTCAAGCAATACCAGTTCACTAAACACCGACCTCACGTCCATTTCAAACTCTAGGCCAATGATCGGCGGCTTACAAAAATGCCAGCTTAACCCAAGACCGGTTAAACCCGCGCTGGCGAAATGCGTTTCAATGAGTGAATGAAAGTCACGGGTGGTGTAGATTTGCGCTCCGGACAATCGACTCCATGTACCACCGAGACCGGCACAGCGCTCTCTCATGGTACGCATCACGAACCGCACCTTTTCCGAGAGACCGGCAAGCGAATAATCGTCTCGCGCGACGATGGCTTGCGGAAACGCTTGGCCTTCAGGCCATTCGCCACTGCCTGCCACCACATAGTCTCTGCCTTGCGTGTTTAAACTTTCCGGGACGGTGTAGGTAAACGCGTGGAATACGGGTGTCAGCGGAGCGTCAAAGACCGGACAAACATTACTTCTCGCCACGGGGTTGAGCCCCTCCCGCACCAACCCCCACGTCGTTAAAACCTTCACGTATTCGACATTGAACTCATGAAACCCGGCGAAGCTAAATTGGCGCGGTGAGCGCAACTCCAGCGCACAAAGGGAGGTTAAGGGTCTACCCACCTCCCCTAGATGGCGAGCGATTCTTGAAAACCCTGAGTTCACATCGGGAGCGTAAGCGAGTCGAACGCGCACCAGCCGAGCACCCGGCGCCGCGATCACCCCGGCCGAGTAGGGGAAACCGCCCTCTAGGAACTCGAAAGCCCCTGCTTTAAAGTGATGTAAGGTCGACATACTAAAATCCCCTTCGCACACGATCAACAACAAACTCATCTTAAGGGAATTCCCAAATAGTTACCGAATCACGCCTGCTTTCTCCGCTTAAGAGAGAGTTACTAAGTCGCTCCTTGCTGCTTGGCTCGGGCTTCGCGCTCGGAATCCCTTTCATGGGCTGCGCGATCAATCCAAACTATGATCACAACGGGGTAGATGCACCTGTGACGGACAGTCTAGACGCATCTTCCATCCAACAACCCGCAGCATGGGCGCTTGTACTTGGGTCGGGAGGGCCTCGTGGCTTTGTGCATATCGGTGTGCTCAAGGCCCTTGACGAAATTGGTGTGTGTGCGCCGATGATCGTGGGTGCCTCAGTGGGGTCAATCGTTGGAGCGCTGTATGCGAACGGTAAATCCGCCAGGGAAATTGAAGAACTCGCGCTGAGCTTGAGCGTGGCGCGCTTCACACGAGTGAATTTGGGGGGCAAAGAGCGCTTAGCGGGTTCGGCCGTGGCAGATTTCGTCAGCGAACAGACCCAGAATCACCCCCTAGAGACCTTCAAGACACGCTTTCACGCGGTGGCGGTGCGTGCGGATGATCGACAGCCGGTATCTTTTGGCCGGGGCGATGCCGGTGTTGCTGTCCAGGCCTCTTGCGCAATTGAAGGTACTTTTTCACCCGTGACAATACGTGGCAAGCGCTACCACGACCCCGACCTGGTCACGGCCGTTCCGGTTCGATTGGCGCGCCGCCTGGGCGCCAAGCGAATTCTTAGCGTAGATTGCTCAGCTCACGAGGATAAGGCACCACCCGAGGCCGCTCGATACAAAGAAAGTGATTTGCGAAAGCGGATGCTCACCCTCGCTGACGTCAAGGAATCCGACCTTAATCTGCATCCTTTCTTCGGCTACTGGGTCAGTATTTCCGAAGAGTTTCGCCGACGTGCCATCTTAGGGGGGTACCGAGCAACCTTAGAGAAAGCCGATTTGATTCAAAAACTGGCCTCTTAAAACTTGCCCTTCACCAGATACATCGCAATCCAGGGCTGCCACACCACTAGTGCAAGACAGACCAACATCATGATGATGAAGGGCACGGCCGATTTGATCAGCAAGCCGAAAGGCTGTTTAAAGGCGGACATGGCGACGATCAGATTTAACCCTACTGGTGGCGTGAGATAGCCAATTTCAAGATTCAAGATCATGATGATGCCAAAGACAATCTTGTCATAGCCATAAGCTTCGGCCATCGGTGCAAGCAGAGGCGCCAAGATCAAAATGGCCTCGCCCGTGGTCATCAG
>JANLRI010000566.1:0-7702 GCA_031361565.1 Betaproteobacteria bacterium
TGGTAGTGCAGACGAACAGAAGGATACGAGCGAGGCGGCTTATCCCAGGACGGGACGGGGCGCGCCGCTAGTGCGCACCAAGACTATCTCCTTCCTTAAGACCAAGCACGGAGGCAACAGCCGCAGCATGGTCCTTCTTTCCGTCCTGATGTTTCATCTTCAGCATCTCAAGTTGCCCACCTTGCACATTGACCCAGACTGCAGTTTCGGTGATCTTTGCAATCGTTCCGGTCTTGCCTGCAAACTGTCCATAGCGACGCGCGCTATGTTTGACGCAATCAAAGAATTGCAAGGTTTTATTTCCATGACTCACCCACGCACCAGGCGCTGGATTGCAGGCGCGAATCAGGTCATAAACCACGTCGATATGGTTCGCAAAGTTAATGCGTGACTCAGCTTCCTTGAACCACCCTTCATAGCTCGCCTGGCTTTCATCCTGAACCGTCTCGGTATGCTTGCCTGCAAAAACCAAGTCCGCCGCTTCAAGCATGGCCTTCACGCCGACCGGGAAAAGCTGGTTGAAGTACAAGCTACCCAAAGTATCATCGGGTGCAATTGGCACTTCCTTTTGAAGAATCACTTGGCCTTCGTCCAAGCCATCGCTAGGCCTAAAAATGGTCAGGCCGGTTTTAGTTTCTCCACGCGCCATCGCCCAGTTAATCGCACTTGGGCCGCGATACTTGGGGAGTAAGGACGGGTGATATTGAATCGTGCCCAAGCGCGGGGTTTTCACGAAATCCTGCGAGACGAATTGAGTGACGTAAGCCATCACGCCAAGGTCCACATTCAGCGCCTTCAAGGCTGCAACAGACTCCGGGCTTTTAAGTGACGAGAACTGATATACCGACACGCTTTTTTCTTCGGCGCAGACTCGAATGGGGTCGGGCCTGGTGCCCTCTTTCTCGGGCTGACAGAACACGGACACTACCTCGGTGCCGCGCGCTAAGAAGGCCTCAAGTACAGCTTTGCCAAAGTCTTTTTGTCCGATGATTGCGATACGCATGTGAAGGGCCCCTTTCTGGTGAACCCCAATTCTTGCATAACCAAGAAGCTCGCCTTACATCTGCCCCTTCTCGCTGCGTCCTTGTGTACGCCAATGGACACTCACCAAACTAGGAAAAATATTGCTCCAGAACGTCCTCAAGGCTTTCCAGCACCGGCGCGCCCAGGGATCGTAGCTCGGCGGAAGGCGGAATAAGGTCCGGTATTTGAATCACCAACATACCGGCGGCAACGCCAGCGCGCACACCGTTCTCGGAGTCTTCCAACACCATACAACTGGCCGCGTTTAACCCCAACATTTGCGCGGTATGCCAGTAAATATCAGGAGCGGGTTTACTTTGCTCGACTTGATCGCCGCCCACCACGACCGGAAAATGCGAAAGAATTCCTGAGAACTCCAACTTCGCTTTGGCACGCAGCGTTTTGGTCGAAGTGGCCACGGCCACGGGAATCGCAAGCTCCGCCAGGCGCTTCAGCAGCGCCGTGACTCCAGGCTTCAAAGGGATTGGTTGCCGACTCGTTTCAGCCATATACCGGTCGTCCCAAACCTTAAGGAATTCCGACACATTGGCGATGGCCCGAAACTCCTGATACAAGATCCGCTCACCCGCCAATTGATTGGTGCCCACACATTGCATAAACACTTTGGACTGATCACCAAGATTGAAACGGGCACAGGCAAACTTGAAGGCTGCGAAAGCGATGCGCTCGGAATCGAGTAATAGGCCGTCCATATCGAAGATCACGGCTTTGATGCTCCCCGCCTGAAGCTGACTCAGCCGACTTTGACTCACCGGATCATTGCTCATGAGACTTCACAAAACTAAGAATGGCTTGCGCCACCTGCTGAGGCGCTTCGCGCTGCGGAAAATGCCCAGCGCCTTCAATCACTTGGCGCAGGTAGGGACCTAAGAAAAAATGCTCTTTGCCTTCCGAGCTTGAAGGCGGATTACAACTGTCGGCGCCGCCGTGCAGCACCAGCGTTGGCACCGACATTACCGGTGCAGGATTGAGCTTGGCATCATCGGCCGCGTAAGCTGCGACGCCCGGGGCATGACCCCAACGGTGGCAATACGAGTGCAGGACCACATCGGCCCAATCGTCATTGTCAAAGGCCGCGGCGGTCGCGTCGAACTCCTGGTCGCTATACCAACCCTTTGGTGCCCAGTTATCCCACATCAATTTGGTAAAGTTCCGGCGGTCTTGGCGCACCGTCTGCGCGCCTCTCGGGGTATTCATATACCAGTGATACCAGTAATTTTGGGCAAGCTGCAGGGAAATTTTTTGCTGCGGATCGTTGGTGCCATAGCCCACCGACATCATCACCAAATGGCTGGCAATGCCAGGCTGAAGGCCACAGGCATTGGCGACTGCGCGCGCACCCCAGTCGTGGCCCACCAAGACGGGCTTGCTCAGTTTTAATGCCGCAAGCAGCTCAACCAAGTCTCGTCCTAAGGCCGCGAGTTGTCCGGCTCGAGGCGTATCAGCTTTGAGAAACTGAGTCGGGTTAAAGCCGCGCAAGGCTGGAACGATCACCCGATAGCCTGCTGCCACCAAAGGCGGTGTGACCTCGGCCCAGCAACGAGTGCTGTCCGGCCAACCATGCATCAGAACCATCGCACGACTACCTTGCGGATTCCAGTCTTCATAACCCACACGCAGTAAGGAAGTCTCAATAAATTGCATAACGGTCACTCATCAGTCCTAAGAATGGATACATTTTTACCAAGGTAAGTTCAATGTGACCGGACAATGATCCGAAGGCCTGGCCTTATCTACGCCATAAGCCTCGGGACCATAGTCAGAGCCCGAAGCCACCAGAGTGATTTTATCGACGCCCATCAGCTTCACTAAAGAGTCCGACAAAGCAAAATTATCAATCCCTTGATGACAGACTGGGTCAGGTTTTTTTTGATCGGGCGCCTTCAGTGTTTTGGTACGCGCCATGATGCTGGGGAACACCACGGCCAGCCAGGCTCCAGGCGGTTCGTTGTCGGAAATTTCTTTGAGCAAGCTGCCAATTCGCGTGCTGTCTGTGATGGGGCTCTTGGCGTTTTCGCCTTCAGTCAAGCGTACCGGTAGCGCCAGGTCGCGCTTCAAATCCCGGTTCCAATCACCCAAGATCATGTACTGGGCTCGCGCCCGAGTTTGCGCTTCAACCCAGGCCTCGAGAACTGGGGCTTGCTTGCGCATCACCTTACAGCCCTGCTGAATCTCTTCCCAGCGCTTGTCATCGGCATAGCCGGGTCGCTTGGGGTCGCTCAGGAGCTGAGCGCGGCAACTCGCCTTCAAATGCACATTGAGCAAGGTCAGGCGCTTGCCTTCGTGCGCTAGCGTCAGCTCTAAGCCTGGCCGTACTTGATGGCCGCTATCGTCTTTTTGGGCGAGCTCATCAAGCTGGCGGCTGCTGACAATCTTAAGGCCTGCGGTCTTGCGCACAGCAAAGGCAATGTTTTGAGCAATATCGGCCTTGGTCGTGACCACCTCCCAATCAAGGGCCGGAAACACGCGCCGCACGGCGGCCTCATCACTGACTTCCTGAAGGGCAAAAACATCCGAGCTGAGCTCGCTGCGACGTTTCACCAAAGCCGCGACTTTTTCCGCGAAAGCCGCCTTAGTTTGCAAAGGCTTGGATTCCAAAACCTTCGTGGGATATAGGAAACCGTTATGGGCGTTACAGTAAGTGAGGTGCTTGGGCTTTACGACACCCGCCGCCTTGACCTTGTCCTCGTCCCAGCCGTACTTGCCACAGAAGGCCGCCCATTCGTCGAAGATGGCCTCCGACATCATGTGTTCCAAATTCCACGAAGTGACTGCAAGATTACCGGCTTCTGCAATGCTCAGACAGCTTGCAAAAGTCACACTCAGGCCTAGAAAGTGCCCGGCAAGACGAGGCAGGAGCGTTTTTTTCATAATAGTGTGACAAACCTAAGGTGAGACCTATGCTCTACAGTTTAACAAGGGGGGCATAAACCACGTTACCCATGCTAAATTCAAGCCTCGCTTGGCACGAGCCCGCGTGGTCCTGTACCTTGCCCTCCGATAAGTATCTTTAGAGCCCACCGAGCATGGAAGAATATTCCGAATACCAGCGAGAACACATTGTGGATCGGCCATCGGCCTTGCACTGGCTGGGGCTTTACTTTCTACGACATAAGCTGCGCGGCGGGCATCGGCTGATGTCCCTTCTGCTGAGCGGCGGGCTGGTGCACCCTGTCCGCTGGCAACTCCCGGGGGGCATCCCCATCGTCGCGCCCGTCTCGCGCGTCGAGCAATGGGATCTCGAAAACTTGGTTCGATATGGTCAGGTCGATGCCTGCGCTATGGCCGGCATCATCGGCACAGATGCCTACGCCCTCATCGACTGCGGTGCTGACTTTGGGCAAATTCCTTTGCAGCTCATGTCGATGGGATGCAAGATCAGTGATCTCATCGCCTTCGAGCCGAACCCGATCTCATTTCCCTGGTGCAAACATAATTTGGAAGCGTACGGACGGGTGTACGACTACGCCGTTTCAAACTTCACGGGCAAGGCCAAGCTGAGCGCACCCGCGGATGACGACTCGCCTCAAGCGAGATTCATTGAACCCGCTGAGGACGGTTCTATCAACGTCGTCAAAATTGACGACTTCGAACTTGCCGGTGAAAACATTCTCCTCAAGCTCGATATCGAAGGTGCAGAGCTGGCTGCGCTGAAGGGCTCGCAGCGTACGCTCGCCCGTGCGCGCAAGTTACTGGTCTGCTTTGAGGCGCATCAGGCGGTTGAGAAGCGGGTAGGGATCAGCTCACTTGAAGTCATGAAGTATCTGGAAAGCATCCGACCCATGGCCTTTTGCATCCCAGGCACTAAGGAGCGAACCATCAAGATGCCCACTGCAATGAGCGCAGACGAGGTGAGCCAAACCATGACTCGCAATAAGATCCACAACGCCAATATACTGGCTTGGTCGCTCAATCCAGCGGCTTAATATCCAACTCTTTCGCCAATCGCTGCCAGCGCGCCACATCACCCTCGAGCTTGCGGCGCATTTCTTCCGGCTCCGGCGAAGCCACTTCTAAAGCCATCACCGATAGCCGCTCGCGCACCTCGGGCATTTTCAACACTTGCGTAATGGCCGCCGAGATGCGCTCCACCACCGGCTTGGGTAGGTTAGCGGGGGCTAGTACGCCGAACCACTGTTCGTAGTCCATGCCCGCAATACCGATCTCAGCGAAGGTCGGCACGTCAGGGAAATCAGCATTGCGCTTACTGCCCGTCGCCGCCAATACGCGCAAGCGTCCCGCTTTCACATGAGCGCCGGCACTGGCCATGGTGGTGATAAAAACGTTCACCTGGCCACCCATCAAATCTTGAATGGCCGGCGAAGAGCCCTTGTAAGGCACCGCGACGAAGTCGAGACCTGAGCGGGCTTTGAACAAATCGACCACCACGCTACCGGTACCCGCGATCGCCATGGTCAACTTGTTCGGATTGGCCTTCGCATAGGCCACCACATCTTTGGCGGTCTTGGGCTCAAAGGCCGGGCTGGCCACCAGGAAGGCGGGCGAGCGCGCTATCAAAGATACCGGTGTGAAATCCTTAATCGCATCGTAAGGCATCTTACGGGTGTAGATCGGTGTGCTGGCATGAAACACATCGACCAGCACGAGCGAATAACCATCGGGCGCGGCCTTGGCCACGGCATCGGTACCAATCATGCCCCCGGCACCGGCTTTGTTTTCAACCACAATGGATTGCTTAAGAATCGGGCCGAGGCGATCCGCCAACATGCGCCCAATCGCATCCGAGCTTCCGCCGACCGGGAAGGGCACGATTAGGCGAATCGTTTTGTTGGGGTAGTCTTGTGCGTAGGCTACGCTCGGGGCTAGTGCCGTTATTACTACTCCGGCTATGGCCACTGCTCTGAGGGTTGCAAGGACGGAGCGGAGGCCGCGACGAGTCATCGCTTGCCGAGGTGAGACAGGTACGAGCATGATCGGGTCTTACAGGTTTAAAAATTGAGCCAACATTGTGACAGACATTTAACGCAGCGAATCCGCCTTGAATCCCTGAGCGGGATGGTTGAGCGTCGAGTCGCCATAGCTTCGCAACACCTGTGAGACCACCACCTGATAACCATTCAACCACTTGGCTTGCTTAGCCTTCGCTTCAAGATGGGAAGGGTGCTTCATCAACTGTTGCAAAGCCTCCAGGGACTCCCAGTAGTAAACATTCGAGACAAGACCCGTAGTCTTATTTTCCCAGGTCTCTTCGCCCAGATACCCGGGTATTGCTTTCGCGGCCTCGGCAATGCTGGCGTCGAGCCGATGAAATTCTTCGTCGAATTGCTTGCTCGCAAAGATAAAGCTGGCTGAATACATCGCGGCTAAGCTCCTTTTAATTGCGTAAAAACCGAAGTATATTCGGCGATCACTCTTTGAAAGAACATCATGGCCTCAACCACACTCACCGGCGGTGGAATCACCTTTCCAAAACTGGGCCTCGGCACTTTTCAATTGTCTGGAAAGACTTGCCAGCAGGCCGTCGAGACAGCACTAGCAATCGGTTATCGGCATATTGATACTGCACAGATGTATGGCAATGAAACGGAAGTAGGTGCGGGCCTCAAGGGCTCAGGCCTGGCAAGAGGTGACATACATCTCACGACCAAGGTATGGTACGAGAACCTCAGCCCAGCAGGTATTGAGCGCAGCTTGAGCCAAAGCCTTACCCGCCTCGCCACGCCTTATGTGGATCTACTACTGGTGCATTGGCCCTCGCCCACCATGAGGCTGGATCAAGTGATGGCCACGTTGATGGGTCTGCGTCAGCAAGGTTTGATCAAGGCGCTTGGGGTCAGCAATTTTCCAATGGCGTTATTGAAGCAGGCCGTCGAAGATTTGAAGGCACCGATTGCCTGCAATCAGGTGGAGTATCACGCACTGCTCAGTCAGGCGAAATTACTGAGCTATGCAAGAAGCGTTGGTGTGCCTATTGTGGCTTACTCGCCGCTCGCTCGCGGGCAACTTGCCAATGAGCCAGTGTTGCAGCGTATCGCCAGGAAGCACGGGGCTAGTGCGGCTCAGGTGGGTTTAAAGTGGTTGCTGGATCAGGACGGTGTGGGGGCTGTGCCTAAGGCAACTCAGCTTGCTTCGCAGCGCAGTAACTTTGAGGCGCAGAGCTTGGTGTTGGATGCTGAGGACGTTCGGGCGATCGAGGCTTTGCCTAAGGATCGCAGATTGGTTGATCCTGGGTTTGGGCCGGTGTGGGATTGATCGAGATATCTATTTGAGTCTCGAAACTTTTTGAGTCGATCAGGTCGATTGACGCGGTCATGAGCAGTCTAAGAATCGACTAGCGGCCGAACCACGACTTAAATATCGCCCATGGACTATTGTCGAGTTGATTTTGCGTTCCTGTCATTTGAAGATCTCCCGTAAAGGCCTTCGCGACTGAGCCAATATTTTGTAGACCGACGATGGTATTGCCGTGGAAGGTAAACGCTCCGGTCTCAAAAACACTGATCACCCTTTGATGAGACTTACTTTTAAGAATAAAGCGATTGTTTCGGATCACAGCCCCGTCACCATGCATCAAACGAATGGGCGCATCGAACTCGCGACAAGTCGCGAGACCTTCGGTCACGAGCTTGGTCTCTAAACAGTGAACAATGATGGTGTTGTTTTCCAAAACCGCATTTGGGCCGTACAACCATATGGC
>JANLRI010000625.1:0-4641 GCA_031361565.1 Betaproteobacteria bacterium
TGACTATGCAAAGGACAAGGGTGTGAGTCATAAGCTCGGACGTTTGAACCCGCTTCGACGTGCAGCTCAACCTGAGGAGCTCGCCAACGTCGCCTTGTTTTTAGCCTCCGATCAGTCGAGCTATGTGAATGGCCAGGCGATTGCAGTCGACGGGGGGTTGTCGAGCTCTCATCCTGTTACGCGACAGTTGACGGGGCAGACTGCTGTTTAAAGTGCATACCTTGCGCCCTAAAAATGAAGTCACAAAACCAAATAAATTGAGCAGGCGATTGTGAAGACTAAACACCGGTACAAGCATCAGTACATTGCCTAATGTGAATGTCGAAAATCTTTACAAAAGCTCTTTCAACCTCTTACGTACACGCCGAATAAAGCTCTGGATTTCAGTGACTTAGTCGAATTATCGATCCTCGGCACGGATATTGCTCCATGATTAAACTATTCTGATTTCTAAATTTCGAGACAGAGTGAACCGGGTGAAAAACATGGAAATTACTAATAACTTCAAATAACATCTACAGGGAACGAAGAAATGAAAAAAATACTAAGTCAATGGACTTTAGGGGTCACGATTGCGATCTCGGCCTCAGTCGGCCATGCTGGAGCGATTCACGATGCAGGTTTGTTTACCAATGTGCTACCTGCCAATGACGACGGTTCTACTGGTCTGATCGGTCTTGGCTTCACGGCCAATATCAACAGTACAAATTACACGCAGACTTACGTCAATAACAACGGCAATGTCACTTTTACCGGCCCTCTTGGTACTTTCACGCCTGCCGCAATCAATAGCGGCAGTTTCGGCCCGATTATTGCGCCGTTCTTTGCAGACGTCGATACCCGTGCTGCGGGTTCAAGCCCAGTAACCTATGGCACTGGGGTCATTGGCGGTCAAAACGTGTTTGGCGTCAACTATATCAATGTTGGCGTGTTCGCCTCGCAACCAATTTTCAACAGCTTCCAGTTGTTGCTGACTTCTCGCGTGGATACCGGTGCAGGAAACTTCGATATTCAGTTTAACTATGACAGAATCATCTGGGAAGCCGGCACTGCCAGTGGCGCGCCTAACGGTGGCTTGGGTGGCACATCAGCACTGGCAGGTTATTGGACCAGTGCCTCGTCGAATGCCACGCTGCCTGGCTCGATTGTGAACGGAGCGTTGTTGGATAGCGGCCCGGCAGCGACCTCTTTAACCCACAACTCACTGAACAGCAACATCCTCGGTCAGTACAACTTCCAAGTCCGTAACGGAGTCGTGTTGCCGCCGAGCAATGTACCGGCACCTAGCTCAATCGCTCTCTTGGGCCTTGCGCTTTTAGGCTGGGCTGGTTCGAATGTGATGCGCCGCAAGACAAGCTAACTTCTTAATTGCACCTTAAACAACCCGGCCCGCTTCTGCGTGCCGGGTTGTTTTTTTTTCGATTAAAGGCTTACGCAGTAAGCGCTACATGAAAAAAGGGCCTAGAACATCTAGACCCTTCTTTGAAAACTGACCGCTTCAGCCTAACCGATTCAAGAAAACCTTAAGCAGCGCGACGTGGCTTCGCGTACAGAGGCTTGCTCAAAGTTGTTGGCTTGCCATCTGCACCCGTAAAGTTTTTGCCAGCAAATCCACCTGCGGGCTTGCCTGCATAACCACCACCTGCGGGCTTCGCACCAAAACCAGCACCTGATTTAGCACCGAAACCGCCAGAAGGCTTACCGGCGAAACCCGCTGGTTTACCTGCATATCCGCCCGACGGCTTACCGGCGAAGCCAGCAGGCTTGCCGGCATAACCGCCCGCTGGACGATCTGCAAAACTACGAGCAGGCTTGCCTGCAAAGCCACCTTCTGGCGCTCCTCGATAGCCACCTTCTGGCGCTCCTCGATAGCCACCTTCTGGCGCTCCTCGATAGCCACCTTCAGGTGCACCGCGATTGCCGCCCTCTGCACCACCACGGTACCCGCCGCCCTCTTGGCCACGGAATCCACCGCTAGGCTTACCTGCGAAGCCAGCCGATTTACCGGCATATCCACCACCCGCCGGGCGATCTGCAAAATTACCCGCTGGTTTCCAATCACCTCTTGGTGCCGGTTTGAATTCACGAACTTCAGCGGTTCTAAAACCCTCTTGACGGTCGTTGCCGCCCTGACGGGCATAACCACCTTGGTAGCCATAACCACCACCACCGCCACCGCCACCACTACGCGCTGGACGACCACCGTCGCGACGGCCACCGCCATCGAACGATTTACGAGGTGTTGGCTCAAGGCCCTCAATCACGTCGGCTTTAAGAATTTGCTGTGTGTACTGCTCGATCGCCCGAATCTTGTGACGCTCACGAAACTCTGCAATCGTGACCGCAACACCACTACGGCCTGCCCGACCGGTACGACCAATACGGTGCACATAGTCTTCGGCTTTCATAGGCAGGCCAAAGTTGATCACATGGCTGATCGTCGGAACGTCAATACCACGCGCAGCAACGTCGGTCGCCACCAAAATCTTGATGCGGCCGTCACGCAGGTTTTGCAAACGGCGGTTACGCATGTGCTGCGGCATGGCGCCGTGCAAGGCGGCCGCGTTATAGCCTTCCTCAACCAATTCATCAGCGATGGCTTCGGTATCAATCTGTGTGCTCGCAAACACCAGAATTTGATCGCTACCTTCGGTACGCAACCAATGGCCGAGCAAATTTTTCTTGTGCTGCAACCCGTCAGCCCAATGCAAGGTCTGAGTGATGTCAGTATGTTTGTCTTGAGCCGTCGTCAATTCGAGGCGACCCGGATTGTTCATCATGGCCGAGGCCAATTGCATAATGCGTGGAGCAAAAGTTGCCGAGAACATCAAGGTTTGATCGCGATTCGAGCAAGAGTTCGAAATGCGTTCAAGGTCTTCCTGAAAACCAAGGTCCAACATACGATCCGCTTCGTCCACCACTAAGAACTTCACGTTATCAAGGCGAATCTTGCGCTGCTCTTGCAAGTCCAGCAAACGGCCGGGAGTAGCGACTACCAAAGAAGCGTTTTGCAGTTCAGCAACTTGCTTTACAAAAGGTACACCACCCACCACGATGGCGACTCGAACGCCGCGTAAACCATGTACGAAATTAATCGCATCTGCGGCCACCTGTTGGGCCAACTCACGAGTAGGGCACAACACAATCGCCTGTGGTGCTACGGGTTCAAAACGCTGATCACGCCCACCTGAGCGTTGCTTGCGTGAGTTCACTTTCTCGCCCGCAGTCCAAGGATTTTGGTTATTCGCGGGCGCTTGTGCGGAAGCAGGCTTGGACTCATTGGCCGCGAGAATCGCATTCAAGATGGGCAACAGGAAGGCGGCCGTTTTACCGCTACCGGTACGGCTGCTAACCATCCAATCGCCGCCGAGCATGGCGTGAGGAATGGCCTCAACTTGAACTGAAGTGGGAGTAGTAAATCCTAAGCGAGCGATATTGCCCAATAGGGGAGCTGCGAGTCCAAAGGACTCGAAAGAGATAGGTGTCGTCGACATCGTCCATACCCGCCCAGGGGGATCCCACTGGCGGTTCCATTTAAATGATCAAAAGTTGATCGTGTTACATCGATCAACAGGGATTTAAAGCGCTTAAATGGTGACCTCGAAGTTCAACAACAAAGAGTGAAACCTGCGCATTGAACTCCCGAAATCTTGAAAATGCCGCTCTAATAAGAAGAGCGCGGGTGATCGGTGTTCTAAGCTGGTGACGATGCGAATAGTGGTTGTGGACCTTGCCCTCTTGGCCTTGACCGTCCCCACCGCAAGGGGCGCATTATACATGTGCAACGCAACATCACCAGATTTATTTTAGGCTGGCCCGACTAATTGCGCGAAAATCGCACAAAACAAAGCTACATTAACGACCAAATTAACGCAAAAATTATCATCCGTGCACGCCCTAATGTGGTGCTCGGGCAGAGAGGAAAAACATGCCCCTGGAAGTTACTGAAGCCTTGACTGGAGAAAACCCGGTCGCCACGATCATCATCATGCACGGCCTCGGGGCCGATGGCAGTGATTTCTTCCCAATTGCTGAGCAACTCGAGCTCTCCGCCATTGGGCCGGTGCGTTTCCTGTTTCCCAACGCACCCGTCATGCCTGTGACCATCAATGGCGGATATGAAATGCCCGCTTGGTACGACATTCTGGGTACGGACCTCGCGCGGCGCGAGGATGAGGCGGGGTTGCGCAAGTCTCAGCAAGCGATTGAAGCCATCATTTCCAAGGAAATCGCACGTGGCATTCCCGCCGGTAAAATCGTGCTTGCGGGCTTTTCTCAGGGCTGCGCAATGGCTTATATGGTCGGCCTACGGTTTGGACAAAAGCTAGCAGGCATTGCCGGTTTGTCGGGCTATCTTCCACTTGCCGACAAGATCTCGACGGAACGCGCTAGCGCAAACCAAGCCACCTCAATCTTTATGGCTCATGGCCACCAGGACCCGGTCGTGACCTTGCAAAGAGCTGAAGCTTCTCGCCTCGCTCTGACGGGCCTTGGCTATGAAGTGGAATGGCATGACTACCCCATGGAGCATAGCGTGTGCTTAGAAGAGATACGCGATCTACGGGCTTGGCTATTGAAGGTGCTTGCTTAGCAAAGCTTGAGTTTGTCGAGCTTGACTCAGTCGGGCTCGGCTCAGTCGGG
>JANLRI010000634.1:0-2208 GCA_031361565.1 Betaproteobacteria bacterium
CACATTCGGATTTGCTGGCGTTGCAGATGTAGCGAGCGAACTCGGCTTAGAGCGACACAACGAAGACTTTGGTCAAACCCTTGGTAAGTGGGGCGTGCCGCCAGGCCCCTATTTGGTCCTTCCGTTGCTCGGGCCCTCGAATATCCGTGACGGCCTGAGCATCGTGCCCGATGCACTCGGCGATCCAATTCGTAAATTTCCTAAGGCAGGGGATCGAGACCGTACCAGGATCGTTCGGCTGGTGGATACTCGGGCAAATTTTCTGGATGTGGAAAAGATCGCAGACAGTGCGGCAATTGACCGATACGATCTGGTACGCGATGCCTATCTGGCAAGGCGTAAGCGTTTGGTGTATGACGGCGACCCACCTGAAGACAAGCCTACCGAAGAAAGTAACAACAAGTAAGCGCTGTATATAAATTGCCCTTTACTCGCGTTGATGAGGGTATTCGGCACTTACAAAGCACTGCCGGAAAGGTTTGAAGCCGCCGTAACTGGCTGATTTGATGAAGGATTTCTAATGAATGTCTCGAAGAGTATGCATGCCAAGAAGCTGACCGCAATGGTATGCAAATCGGCGTCAAGCGCCCTGATCGCTACTAGCCTTTCTTTAGGTTTGAGCGCTTTTACAGTGGGCACTTCGTCGGCTCTTGTCTTGAGTGCGGCGTTGTTTATTGCGCCTATTAGCCAAGCCCGCGCCGAGGCGGGTGCTCCTGACGAGCTGATTCGTGACCTGAGCAACAAGGTGCTCGATCAGATGAAATCCGATAAAGACATTCAAGCCGGTAATTTTAAGAAAATTTCCGATTTAATCGACACCACCATCATGCCGAATGTTAATTTCGAA
Source organism: Betaproteobacteria bacterium (assembly GCA_031361565.1). Classification (GTDB taxonomy): domain Bacteria; phylum Pseudomonadota; class Gammaproteobacteria; order Burkholderiales; family Burkholderiaceae_E; genus JAPOKJ01. The sequence continues at coordinate 848 of JANLRI010000634.1, forward strand.
CGCATGACCTCATTGTCGGTTGGCCGTGGTTGGCGCCAAGCTAGCCCAGAGCAGCAAAAACGCCTCATCTCGGAGTTTCGCACTCTTTTAGTACGCACCTATTCGGGCGCCCTGACTCAGTTCAAGGATCAGTCCATTAAGGTGAAGCCACTTCGTGCGGCGGCGGCGGATTCCGAAGTCATTGTGCGCAGCGAGATTACCCCTAAGCGCGGCGAAACCATTCCGCTCGACTACCGGATGGAAAAGTCAGGTACAGGCTGGAAGATTTACGACGTGAATGTCGGCTCCTTGTGGTTAGTTGAGAGCTATCGAAACCAGTTTTCCGCTGAGCTCAATGCCAAGGGTATCGACGGCCTCCTGGAACTGCTCATCGCCAAAAACAAGCAGTTCGAGAGCCCAGACAAAAAATGAGCGCTCAATGAGCGAGTCGATGACGATGACTCAGCCTACCAAACTCACCGCGAGTGAAGCCAGCCGCTTCCTCGCGGAGCATACGCGCTCGCCAAATGCATTCATTGACCTTTCCAGGCTAGTCGAGTTTGATTCAGCGGGTCTCGCGGCCCTGGTACAAATCGCGCCAAAGACGGTACTTCAGCATGCTCCGGAAAAATTGCGTAAACTTGCCGCCTTGTACGGCATGGACCGCATTTTTTCGTGAGACCAATTGACATCATCGCTTTCTCCTTCTAGCAGCGGATCTACGCATCGCACTGCGAGCCCGTCCGGCTCATCGTTCTCCCCCGCCAAAGGCTCGGTACCCGCGATCAAGGTGAGCGACGCCGCCAAGCACTTTGGAAGGGGGAAAAATTCCTCTGGTGAAAAAGTGCTCAAAGCTTTGGACGGAGTCTCTTTGCAAGTTGAGCAAGGTGAGTTTTTTGGCCTGCTCGGCCCGAATGGCGCCGGAAAAACCACCCTTATCTCGCTCATCTCAGGTCTGAGTCACCCAACCTTTGGTCGGGTTGAGGTGATGGGCCATGATGTTGTGAGCGATTTTCGCGCTGCGCGTAGATCGCTTGGCGTCGTGCCCCAGGAGTTAGTCTTCGACCCCTTCTTTAGTGTTCGGGAACTACTGCGTTTTACCTCGGGTTATTACGGAGTCAAGGGCAACGATCCTTGGATCGACGAGGTACTCGAAGAGCTTGACTTGACCTCCAAGGCGAATGCCAATATGCGCACCCTCTCCGGGGGCATGAAGCGTCGCGTCCTCGTGGCCCAAGCCTTGGTTCATAAGCCCCCCGTCATTGTGCTTGATGAGCCCACAGCAGGCGTCGACGTAGAGCTTCGTCAGGCGCTGTGGAAATTCATTCAGAAACTCAATCACCGAGGGCATACGATAATCTTGACCACCCATTACCTGGAAG
>JANLRI010000639.1:0-5697 GCA_031361565.1 Betaproteobacteria bacterium
CTCGCGACCACTTGCGGCCTTCGGCGACACGGCCTGTCGGCTGGTCAATCATTTTTAACTCGCCATCGCGAATCACGTAGTCGCGATCCACCTGGTAGATCTTCAGTGCGCACAGGGCACTCGCTACCAACTCTTCACGCATTCTCGCCTGACTCCAAACCTGGTCGCTGACCTGCTCTCTCGGGCAGGTTTCAATGCGCCTCGAGAGCTCCTCTTGACCCAGTGCAGTAAGTTGGCAGGTGCGTGCGCTACCTTGCACGATGTAGTGAGTTTTTGGCCAAAGCTGTTTCGCATAGTCCATTGCCTGCTTAAGACGTGCGAGTTGTGCCTCGTCTTTAACTGCTTTAGAAAGTATCAGAGGAGTGACCGCCTCATCAAGCAAAATACTATCGGCCTCATCGACGATGGCCATACAAAGACCTCTTAGCATCGGCATCATTAGGGGCGTTGACTCGCGCTCGGTCGCAAGTAGTGTGTTCAACTGACGATTCACCGAGATGCTTTCGGCGCTATGACTGGTTTGATCCCTCAAGTAGTCGAAACCGAGTTCTTTCGCTGTGCAATAGCAAATGGAGTGGCCATAGGAGGTCCGTCTTTCTTCAGGCGTACTTTCCCTCAAGACGCTGGCGTGACTCAGGCCGAGCACATCAAACAAAGGTGCGATCAATTCTCGGTCACGCGCCACTAAGTAATCGTTCGCCGTAATCACAATCACCGGAACGCCGGCAAGTGCGGCCACGGCGGCAGCAAAACCCACCACCAGCGTTTTCCCTTCACCGGTTTGCATCTGCGCAAGTGTGCTATCCAGTAGGGCCCTGATCGCCATGAGTTGTACCGGATACGCTTTTTTTCCGAGCACGCGTCGAGCCGTCTCGGCCACCAGGGCGGTAAGCTCTAAGGCCAAGGCGTCGGTGAGCCCTTGCAGTGAGATCTGTGCGCGAACTGCATGGAGCAGCAGGTCAATGTCGACCCGATCTTTCTTTTCGAGCTCCAGGATTTTTGCCTGGCAAGAATGTGCAAACTTGCTTAAGCGACGGGTCCGATGTTGCTCTTGAAGGCTTGGAAGTTTCGCCCAACTTTTTTGAAACAAGCGAGACCAACGTGCCCAATTTACTGAGGCAGCGCTCGGCATTCGCCGTTGCGGGTAATGCCCCCAAGCCATTCCCGGCGATGGGAGCAATTGATCGTTGGGATGATGTCCGAAGCGCGCCATCATTTTTCAAAGTGCTTAAGGAAAGCGCGACGCCATTCGCGGTAGAGCAGTCGTAACATCGATTCGCTTCCATGATCGAAGCGTACCCAGGCGCGCATGCCAGGATAAGCTTGCTGATCCTTGGCGGTTTGTACGTCAAAAAGAAAGACCGGTTCTTGCGTCTTCATACCATCGGCACCCTGAGGGTCGATCTGAATGCGGCCGCCGCCTCGCTCGCCAAGCGCTGCGCTCGGAAGCGCATTGACGGTGGCTGGAACCTCTCCGAGTAAGGTTGCGCTCACGGCCTCGCGCTTGGCATTGGGCCAACGCAGCTCGACGTGTTCGGTGCGGGTGCGGACACGGCTTGCTTCGTGGTTGACAACAGCGACGCGAACCACGGTTTCGTCATCGGTCAATATTTGTGCAAACTGCTCACCTTTCTTGAGGAAGCGGCCTGGTAGGTCATTGCCGCGCGCGATCGCAATGCGTCCGGCGCTCTCGGCAAGCACTTCAAGTGCGTCCGCGTGTTTTTGCACCAGAGCGAGTTCCGCTTCGAGACGACCGATTCGGTCTTCGATGGTGCGCATTTGAAGAGCGTCGGTACTCATTGCTCCAAGCCGCTCGGTGCGAGCTTCAGAGAGTTCCGTCTGTAGCCGCGTCCAATCAAGTGCTAGTTCTTCGTTGACCAATGTGGCGATCCGTTGCTGAGCTTTGACGATTTGCCCATCCTTAACGTACAGGCTTGCAATGAAACCTGCGGTGAGCGCTCGGACCTGAGTTTTCTCTGGGGCCCAGACAATGCCTTGCGCAACGGTCGTCGAGGGCAACTTCAGAAGAAGGAGGCCAAAGATGAACAGGCTGAGTGCGACCGCAGTTACAAATATCGCGCGGGGGCGCTGGAGGCCCAGGGAGGGATCATTGAAAAGGTAACTGATCAACTGATAGCTTGGCTTTCCGATCAACATGAATAGGCTCGCGGCAAGCATGGCCAGACCCACCGTCCAATGCAAATTTGCGGCCAGTACAATCAAGGTGACCCCTAGAGTCCAGCGATACACAAAGCTTGCCAAGCCATAGCCGAGTAACCACGGACGTTCACCATTGGAGAGACTCGTCCGAGAGAGATTCTGCACACCGAAAGCGTACCGACGAAATAGGTCTTTCCAGTACTGTTGACTTCGTTGGGCTAGATTCGGTAATTCGAATAGGTCAGTAAAAACGTAGTAGCCGTCAAATTTGAGGAGTGGATTGGCGTTGAAGGCAATGGTCGACAGTCCGCCGATGACCACGACAAAGAGGCAAATACTCTTGGGCAGACCAGGACTGAGCATTACCCAAAGCAAAATCGCAATCGCGGCCAAGCTCATTTCGGCTGCGATACCCGCTGCGGCGACCATCGCGCGTTGATGTTTAAACGCGAACAGGTTTGAGCTTGACGCATCCACATAGGGGACCGGCAGGAGCGTGAGCATCCTAATGCCAAACTCACCAACGTCTCCGCCATATCGTCCGACCGCGAGCGCGTGCGCCATTTCATGAACGAGTTTCAAGACCGGATAAAGCAGCCACGACAATAAGAGGCTGTATGGATGATTCCAAAGCGCGGCGACGTCGCTTGAAAATGCGCGCCAATGAATCCCTAAGGTCAGGAGACCCATGAGGATGAGTGCCAACCAAACCAACAATGCCGGCATGGAGAAGACTGCGTGGCTCAACCCTTGCATCTTGTCCAGCCATTCACCGGGACGCCACACCGCTACCCGGAACGACAAGGGATTCACCGAGGCAAAGGCGTGCTGCGCTTGCTGCTTCTGACCTTGAGCTTTCAAATGGTCAAAGTCACCTCTGGTTGAAAGCGAAAGAAGGTTCGCTTCATAGAGTTGTGACATGGTGCCTATCATCTCGTTTTGGCTTGGAGCGCCACTCCCGAGTCTTTGGAGGAGGGTCTGCCAAATGTCTTCGCACGAGTGGCGACCATCGAGGCGGCCCACCAATTCGTAACCACTGCGATTGACCCTTTGGTGCACACCATTGATGGGGTCAAGCAGCACGTACCAAACTTCACCTCGATGGGTTTGTCGAGAAATCCGAACCCCTGGCCTGAGACTCGGTTTGAGGGCCGCCAAGCGGTACCACTCTTGACTAAATAGCGAGGCTTGGGCGCTCACAGCGTCCACTTCCAAAGGCTTATGCTCAACCATTGTCTTAGGCGATTCGTAAGTACGGCAATCAATGGGCGAGAGCCGGTCTCTATTTTCGCGACACCCTCTAGTCCCGGTTGAACCAGGGCGTCATTGGTTTTGAGCCGGGCCTCGACTTCAAAAATGTTTAAGCCATCTTTGACCAGAGCAAGCGGCGTGATGCGAGCCACTTCAATGTCGAGGGTCTTGTCCGCGAGAGCACTGAGAACCAATTGTCCCGTTTGCTTGAGATTCAGCAAGGCGATGTCGCGTTCATCTACTTCGATTACCAAGCGATACTGATTGTTTGGAGCAATCGTCATGAGCACGTCGCCCCGCTTGACGGGCGCGCCAAGAGATTGGGACTGATCGCCGCTCAGGACAACCCCATCAAACGGGGCAGTGACCTTGATTCGACCTAGTTGATCATCGATCGTCGCGACCTGAGCTTTGATTTGGCTTAGCTTCGCTTGCTGAATCGCAATTTGAGATTGATCTTCCTTGACCAGCGCGTCACCGTACTTGCGTTCAGTTTGCGAGTATTCAGCTTCAAGCTTACGGCGATCAAGCTGTAGGTCACGATCATCAAGATCGAGAAGCGCCTGACCTTGCTTGAAGCGGACCCCAGGCCGGGCATGTACGGCCGAGATATAGCCATCGACCGCCGCCGACATCACTCTTTGTGTCGATCCCTCGAGCCTGGCAGTCGCGGTCACCCGGTGCTGAATCGGAAAGAAACAAAGAGCCGCCAAAATGACCGCAGCGATTGCGCTCGTCATTAACCCTTTATTTGAACGCTTGATAAGATTTTTTCCCTGCCCTTTCAAGCCGGAATGAAAGAGCTTGGAAATTGTAGATGAGGCGCGTCGCTTATTTTCGAGCACGGGCCCGAGCACACTCGATAATTGTTCGAGGAGTTCAATGCTTTGAACATTAATTTCAGTCCCAGCTTTGTACTGCACAACAATTGCGCCCACAAGGCTGCGTGCACCGTCTTCGTCGATCAAGATCGGCACGCTGACTAAGTTGGCAGATTCATGGCGCGTACAAAACCGCTCGTGCGCTAGTGTCACCTTGGGCTCTGCACCTCTCGGTTGTGGGAACACGATCGTGCTGGCTTGATCAATGGCTTCGTCCATCGCCAGTGCAAGGTCTCGTGCCAGTACCGCACTGTTCTTTAAGGTGGCAATATTTGAGATCGCTGTGAGTTTGGTATGTCCGTCTTTTACGAAACCAATGCTCACTCTGGTTGCGCTTAACCTTTGGCTCAAATCAGATACGAACTCGCTGGCCGAACTTTCGAATTTGCTATGCCGGTGAATGATGCTCAGAAGTTGCAGCACAGAGGCTGCATTGGTGAGCTGCGCGGACTTCTCTTGGGTTGCCAGCAAGGAATCTCGCAGCGCTTGATTTAACTCCTGAGTTCGGAGACTTTGCGCAGCGGAACTGGCCGGACGTGCGGGTGTTGAAATTTCTGTTCCAAGGCTCTTGGTCGGCATCGCCATGGCGATCGCGCCAATCAACTTCCCGGGTTCCGATCCGCGCGTTTTGTTGCTGAGCGGAACCGCGATTAGAGTGGTGCTTGTTTGGCTTGTTTTTGAGAAACTGGTCTTTTGAAGTGAGCGACCCTCTTGAGTCGCCTGTCGGGCCAATTCAATCAGTGCGCTTGGAGCCTTTGCTCCTTGTGGCCAAACCGAAATGGTCTCAACATCCCTGACGATGTTCGAGCGCATGAGCAGCACCGTAGATGCCGTCTTTTGGGCAAGCTTCGGGGTTTGTTCAATGATCTTTTTGTCCGTGACAGCGTCCACGGTTCCTTCCAATTGGTACTGCTTTTAATGATGGAAGTACCACCACCTTCTATAGCCATCTCAACTGTGCCGGAATTCATGTGGGAAGTGCAATTTAACCGTTATTCGCACATTGTTAGGGGATAGACGGAAGTCCTTTCTCCATCTGACTTTCCTTTGCGTAGAAATTGTGTGCGCATGCGCCGTCTATCGTTGGATAAACGGCATCGGGAGATTTGTATTTCGGTGCGATCAGGAAATCGACGGTGGATCGCAAACCCTCAAAGGCTGTGTCTCATCAAATTAGGATTGGTAACAAATCTAGTGCATTGTGAATCGTGAAATCGGCTCCCCACGCTTCAGCGGGATCGTCGGCACCGTTATAACCGTAAGCAGCCGCAACGGTCATCATTTTGGCGGTTTGTCCTGCTTGCACATCCCTCAGGTCATCGCCCACGTACATACAGTGAGCGGGTTCAAACTTGCTTAATTTTGCGCCAAGCAAGAGGGGTGCAGGGTGAGGCTTGGGCGTCGG
>JANLRI010000675.1:0-2209 GCA_031361565.1 Betaproteobacteria bacterium
ATTGGTTTGGGTGTCAGGCTCACGGTACGGCCATTGGCTTTTTGATGGAGCATCAGGGCCTCAGCTATGTCGACGCCATCAAGGATCTTGCTCGTCAACAAGGCCTGGAAGTTCCTGAGGAACAGGGCGGCGCAGGAGCGCCGAAGAGAGTCGCACCCGATGTGCTGGAAAGCCTGTCGCTCGCGGCCAAGTTCTTTAAGAGCCGACTGAAGGAGTCGGAGAAGGCGATTGCCTATTTAAAGCGACGTGGACTGTCCGGGCAAACCGCGGCCCGTTTTGGCATGGGCTATGCACCAGAAGGGTGGCGTCCTCTTGAAGCTGCTGTGCCTGATTATCAGGCGCCCAGTATGGTGGAAAGCGGTCTGGTCATTGCGGGTGACGATGACAAGCGTTACGACCGTTTTCGCGACCGGGTGATGTTCCCGATTCGCAACCCGCGTGGGCAGGTGATTGGCTTTGGGGGGCGGGTGCTGGATCAGGGCGAACCCAAGTATTTAAACTCTCCTGAGACCCCGGTTTTTGTTAAAGGTCGCGAGTTGTACGGCCTGTATGAGGCCCGAGAGGCCCTGCGTCGTGAGAATTGTGCGATTGTGGTTGAGGGCTATATGGATGTTGTGATGTTGGCGCAATACGGTGTCGATAACGCCCTTGCAACCTTAGGCACGGCGACCACCCCGGACCACCTCAAAAAGCTTTTACGCCAGGTTGATCGAGTGGTGTTTTCCTTCGACGGAGACGGCGCTGGCCGCAAGGCGGCTTGGCGGGCTTTAGAGGCCAGCCTGCCGATGACCACAGACACTCAGCGCATTGACTTTCTCTTCCTGCCCTCCGAGCATGACCCAGATAGTTTTGTTCAAGCTCATGGTTTGGAGGGTTGGAAGGCCGCGCTCGCCAAGACCGAATCGATCTCGAGCTTCATGTTGAACAAATTGGCGACAGATTGCGATCTTGCTGAGCCTGAAGGTCGTGCAAAATTGATTGCTTTGGCGCGCCCACTATTGAGCAAAATGAGTGCGCCCGCACTGCGTCTGCAAATTGTGCACCGTCTATCCGATCTCACCCAAATCAGTGTGGGCGAATTAACCCCTCTCTTGCTCGAAGGGTCGGTGCATGAGGCCGGGCGTTTTACGTCGCACCGAAGTGCTGCAGTGGACGGCGCGGGCGGCGCGGGTCCGTCCTCGGGCGCTCGTTCAGGCGTCGCACAGGGAGGGGCCGGATGGGGCGGCCAGAAATCACAGAGCGGCCAAGGCTTTCAGCCCTGGTCGGGCAAAACAAGGGGCATTGGGGGCGCCGCGAGCATGAACGGCCTGGATTCGCGCAGCACCTTACCGAAGTTCAGTGTGCGCGCAGGCCCTCCTGAAATCGAGCAGAGGTTACGGTTTATCGCCGCCTTAAGCCCAAACTTACCGGAACAGGTTTTGCATGATGCCCTTGAAGAGGACGTGATCAGTGCAGCGATGCGCGATTGGTTGAGCCTCTTGGTGTCGTTTCACGCGCAATCGGGTTCTGACGCCACCTGGGTCGCGCGAGCCGGAAATGTGGCCGCCTTAGAGGCACTCACCGAGTATGTTGCCGGAGTGGGTAACGGCGTTCAGCGTGTCTGGGCAAAGGCTTTGCACGATGATGCGTTTTCTAATTTAGGCGGGGTTTCTAGTCTTGGCCCCACCGAAATTGCCGCCGAAGGCGAGGAAATTCGACAGCGATTGATGAAAGTTTCCCAAAAAACTGAGCTTCAGCGCCTTTCGCGCTCGACTGACGCGCAGGATCAAGAGCGATTCCGCGAGCTTTTGCGGCAAAGCAAGGGTGCAGTTTAGGCTCTTAAACTGTTCTGATCTCTAGGAGGCTCAAGGGGCAGATGTTATAATGTGTGGTTCCCCTCATCCAACACGTCCCTCATTGGGTCTGTCATCAAATTTAGGGCGTTTAGCCTGTTTGACGAGTAGATTCTGAGAGACCGGGTTTTCTTTGTGAAAGCGCTGGCAACCATGGTCGTAAGAAGCACTGGCAAATCAAGTTCTGGCAGCAATACTGCTGGCAGAATTAGCACTGGCAAAGGTTCAGGCAGCTCCTCTGTAGCCAAGTCCCCTAGCAAGGCTGGCACAGTGAAAAACGCACCTGTTTCTGCTAAGGCTAGCCCAGTCAAGTCTAGCTCTGCTAAGGCTGGTTCAGCCAAGGTTGGGGCAGCCAAGGTTGGTGCAGCCAAGGTTGG
>JANLRI010000694.1:0-8387 GCA_031361565.1 Betaproteobacteria bacterium
GGGTGAAGTGCAGCACACCGGCCTTGGCCACGGAGTAAGCGATCGGCGCAAAACCTGCTTGAAGGGCAGAGATCGATGAGGTATTAATGATCGATCCTCCGCCGCGTTGCTTCATGTGTATGGCAGCATAGGACGCGCCGGCCGCGACCGAGCGGAGCAGTAAGTTCTGGGTCTGGTCCCAGCCGGTTTGCTCCCACTCGTCGACCTTGGCGGGGGTACCGCCACTGCCTGCATTGCTGAAGAGAATATCCAGCCCGCCGAAGTGGGTGGCGGCACGGTCAATGGCCGCTTTCAGTTGTTCGACCTGAGTCACGTCGCAAGATGCAAAGCGCACCACACCCGGAAAGCGCTTCTCGAGGGCGAGGCCAGCTTCGGCATGGAAGTCTGCCGCAAGCACGCGCGCACCTTCCTCAACAAAAAGCTCCAGAGTAGCCAGGCCAATGCCGGAGGCGGCGCCGGTGATGACCGCAATTTTTCCGTCGAGGCGATTGCTCATGCTTGTCCTATTGATCCATCATGATCACGTTGCGCGCGATGCCACCCTTGGCCAAGGCCTCAAAGCCCTCGTTGATTTTTTCCAGCGGCATGCGTCCGGAGATCATTTGATCCAGCTTGAGTCGACCCTGCATGTAAAACTCAATCAACCTCGGCATATCAATGCGAAAATGGTTCGAGCCCATCATGCTGCCCTGAATGCGCTTCTCGGCCAGGAAGGCTACGCCGGGTACTTCAATCTTCACGCCGATGGGGATCATGCCAATGACCGTGAGTACTCCGCGCGGCCTCAACATCGCAAAGCCTGCCTCGGTAGTGGCTTTAAGGCCGATGCACTCGAATACATGATGCGCACCGCCGCCAGTCATCTCCAAAATAACCTTGTGAAGATCCGCTTGGCTGCCGTCCACGCCGTCGGTGGCTCCAAAGGCTTTGGCGAGACCCAGTTTGGCGGGGTCGGTATCCACCGCAATGATGCGTCCTGCTCCGGCGATTTGCGCGGCATTGATGGTCGACAGACCAATGCCGCCGCAGCCAATCACCACGACAGTGGAACCCGGTTCCACCTTGGCCGTATGAACAACGGCACCGTAGCCAGTGACGACGCCGCAGCCAATCAGCGCCGCCAAATCCATGGGCATGTCGGGGCGTACTTTGACCAGTGCGTTTTCGTGCACCAGCATTTGTTCGGCAAAGGAGGAGAGATTCAGGAACTGGTTGAGATGCTTGCCCTGCCAGCGCATGCGCTTGGCCTTGCCAGGAGGCATTTTGACTTCGGTGGTAGAGCACAGCGACAGGAAGCCCGTGGTGCAATACTCGCAATGTCCGCAAAAAACCGACAAACAGGTAATGACGTGATCACCGGGTTTGACGTGTGTGACATCCTCTCCAACAGCTTCGACAATACCCGCCGACTCGTGCCCTAAGACGGCAGGAGCAGGGGTCGGGTATTTGCCTTGAATGAAATGAAGATCGCTATGGCAGAGCCCCGCCACCTTGGTGCGCACCAGCACCTCGCGGCGTTGCGGCTTGTCGATCTCAACATTCTCGATGGTCATCGGCAGACCCGTGCCATGGAAGACGGCGGCTTTCATATTTTGTGCTCCTAAAGATTTCTAGAAATGAGTTCTTTCATGACTTCGCTGGTACCGCCATAAATGCGTGCAACACGAGTATCCACGTAGGCCCGGGCAATCGGGTACTCCATCATATAGCCATATCCGCCGTAGAGCTGTAGCAATTCGTCAAGTCCCTTGGTGAGTTCCTCGGTGGTGTACAGCTTGGCGATGGCCGCTTCCTCCAAGGTGAGTTTGCGGCGCAAATGTTCCGCTAAATACTGATCCACCATCATGCGCATGGCGGTGGCGCGGGTTTTGTTCTCGGCGAGTTTGAAACGGGTGTTTTGAAAATCGAACAGTGGCTTACCAAACACCATTCGCTCCTTGGTGTACTTAACCGTTTCGTGATACATGGCCTCCATTTTGGCGGCCGAAGATAGTGCAATGATAAAGCGCTCCTGAGCGAGCTCTTGCATGAGATAACCCAGGCCCTTGCCTTCCTCGCCAAGGAGGTTGGTCACAGGGACTTGCACATCTTCGAAGAAAAGCTCGGCGGTGTCTGCGGCCTCCTGGCCCATCTTTTCTAACTTGCGACCTTTACGAAACCCAGCACGATCAGCCTCCACGAGCAACAAGGAAATACCTTTGCCGCCCGCCTCCGGATCGGTTTTGCAAACCACCACGACCAGATCGCAATTGAGTCCATTGGAAATAAAGGTCTTGCTGCCATTGACAACATATTGGTCGCCTTTCTTGACTGCGGTCGTGCGAATAGCCCGCAAATCGCTTCCCGCGCCCGGCTCACTCATGGCAATCGCCAGAATGCACTCGCCACTCGCCGCCTTAGGTAGCCACTTGGCTTTTTGCTCGGCCGTGCCTAAGCGATAAATGTAGGGTGCGATGATGTCGGAATGCAAATAAAATCCGGGGCCGCTGACCCCGGATTTGGAAATTTCCTCCACCGCAACCGCGCAGTGACCAAAATCACCGCCTCCGCCGAACCCGTCTTCTGGCAGGGAGGCGAGGAGCAGGCCTTCTTTGCCCGCTTTTAGCCAGGTCTCGCGGTCGACGCGGCCAGCCTTATCCCATTCGGCCTGCTTGGGTAGGCATTCTTTCTCGACAAAACGACGCACGGTTTCGCGGTACATCTCGTGGTCTTCGCGGTAAACACTGCGTGGGAAGGTGAGTACGGATGTCATGGGTATTGCCTTGTCTCTCGATAAGTGGATGTTCTTGGGAAAGTAGTTTTCGGGTGCGCTTGTCCAGAGCTTACCCAGCTTCGATGCTGCCCACCTCATAATATGCATTATGACGAAATTTCCGGGGGCACTCAGTCCAACCTTCCACCTAGTCGCCTTACCTTACCTTGCTTTGCTGGCCAATGCATTTTTGTGGGGCATTTCGTGGTGGCCATTCAGACAACTCAATGAGCTGGGGCTACATAGCGTGTGGGCGACCGCCTTCATCTACGGTTTGGCCGTGCTGCTCATCACTCTCTGGCGCCCTGGGGCATGGCGCCTAATTGTGGTGTATCCCGGCGTGCTGTGGATCACGCTGTTCTCAGGTCTGAATAATGTGGCCTTCAACTGGGCCGTGCAAGAAGGCGAAGTCGTACGCGTCATCCTTTTGTTCTACATGATGCCGGTTTGGGCGACGCTTCTGGCGAGGTGGCTATTAAGGGAAGCGATTACTGTACGTTCGGTGCTGCAAATAGGGCTTTCGCTCATCGGTGCCGCTTTAGTGCTTTGGAGGCCGGAAATAGGGTTGCCCATGCCGCGCAGTCTCCACGACTGGTTAGGGCTGATCGGCGGCGCTTGCTTTGCGGGGGTAAATGTTCTTTTGCGGAAATACGCTGATGTTCCGAGTGAGGTCCGTTCCTTGGCGATGTTTAGCGGAGCCTGCATGGTGGCGGTCATTTTTGCGTTGTCGCTCGGCCCTAGCGGACGAATTCCTTACCCACCACCGCCTGAGTGGGTGTGGCTTGTCGGCTTGGCCGTGTTTGCGCTGTGCCTCTTGGTTGGCAATCTTGGGCTGCAATATGGCGCGTCTCGGTTGCCGGCACAAACCACGGCGCTGGTCATGTTGAGTGAGGTGGTCTTCGCGAGCGGTTCGGCGATTCTTTTCGGGGGCGAGACCTTGACCCCCTTTGCCGTGTTGGGCGGGCTCTTGATTATTGGTTCGGCATTGCTGGGATCGATCCGACGGAAACCGAAAGTTCGCGCTAGTCCAACTTTACACCCAGAGACTCCACTTCCTTGATCCACACTGGCGCATCTTCGCGCCACAGGCGCAAGGCCTCGGCTCGGCCTTTGGTGGCTTCCGGGATCGCGAAATTTTCTCTTAAAGCTTTGGCGCGTGGGGTGTCGTTACCATCAACGGCGACCTTGGCCAACAGTTCAAGAATATCGGCGGGTACGGCCGAGTTTGCGGTTAGAGCCAGTCCGCCTTCGAGGCGGGCAATCGGGGCTTTCATACCCTGTTCGATCATCGTTGGGAGCTCGGGCAGCCTGGGGCAGCGGACCATTCCACTGGTTGCAATCGCTCGAATCCCCTTATCACGCACCGTCGCGAAAGCTTGATAACTTCCGATGGCCATGGTGATCGAACCCGTACCCATGTCGACCCACATCGGTCCTTCTCCTTTGTACTGAATCGCCTGGATCTTGGCTCCCGAATCTCGATTGAGCGAATCGGCAAATACATGGGGATAAGAGGCCACGGCGTAGGAGCCCATGGTGCAAGGGTTTTTGCTGGCGTATTCGATTAGCTCTTTGAGGTTTCGCACACCTGTTTTCTCTTGCACTGCCAGGATAAGCGGGCCAGATGGAAATACCGTAATAGGCCCGATATCCTTGGCGAGGTCGAAGGGCAATTTACGATAGAGCACGCGCGTCTGCCACAGCATGCCCGTGGTCGTTGAGAGTAGGGTGTAACCATCAGCAGGCGCTTTCAGCATGGCTTCAGTTGCGATAATGCCGCTGGCACCCGCCCGATTCTCGACGACGGCCGGTTGGTTATACCGGGCAGTGAATTGCTCGGCAAATAATCGAGCATAGGCATCGCTGAGCCCGCCGGGCGCTGCGCCTACAATGATCTTGATCCCCCTGTTTGGGTAGCCACTGGTTTGCGCCCATGTACGCTGCAACGGCGAAGCTGCGAGGCTGGCACCGGCGAGGATCAGGTTGCGGCGGCTGGTTTGGGTCATGCGCGTACCTTTTGAAAAATTGGACTCAAGCGTGGCCAGACTTTACCCGAAGTGGGCTTGGCCTGCCCATTGAATTTTCGCTGATCTCTGGCCCGTGAAGGCTCGTCACTTTGGTGTTCGAGCGGCGACCAGGACGATCACTTCCACAGCTCCGGCGGCTTTTAGGCAGCGAGTGGCCTCGGCGAGAGTGGCACCCGTGGTCATGACATCGTCGATCAAGCCGAGCCGAAGTCCTTGAAGCGACTGACGGCGATCTGGCCGGACTGGGCGGGAAGTTTGCTTTCCCTGGTCTCGGTTGGTTGCGGGCGAATGACTCTCCACTACATAGGCTCCTTTCACCAAATGATGACGGCCTTCGGAGGCGAGTAGCGACATTGCGGGCCCATCCTTAGTACGCTTGAGAATATTAAGTCGCAGAACTTGGCGGTGAGGGAAGCCCATTTCAGGCTGAAATGCCGGGCTTCGCAGTGCGCTCCGTAGGCTTTGGGCGATGAGTTGGGCTTGGTTGAAGCCTCGCTTAGCGAGTCTCTCTCGAGAAAGTGGCAGGGGAATCAAAGCATCTAACTGACTGACCCTTTTTTGAAGATCAAGAGGTGCTTGCGCGATCGCTTGAGCGAGGCCCCATCCCAAACCATAGGCCAGGCTGGCTTCTCTTTGAAACTTAAGCGCGTGGATCCAGCCGTCGATGGGATAGTCATAATCAACCCAAGTGATCGCCGCATCCCAGGGGAATTGCTCGGCTGCGTCAAGCGCACATGTGGCGACGGGGTTGGCAAGATGAGCGAGACCACATCGCAAACAGCGCATCGCTGTTCGGCCCGGGAGCCGCTCCACGCAGGCCCAGCAAAGCCGCGCGGCACACTCGGCGTCGCCTCTGAGATTTTGTTCGCAGAGCGAACACACCCGAGGCAATATTTGATGGAGACCTCTTTCTAGCCAACGCTTGGAGATCGAAACAACCTGGTGAGAAAACATGAGTACCACTCAGCCCTAATGAAACAAGTGACTGTTCATTAAACTCGGCAGCACGACATTTACCGCAATTTAGTTAGTCCCATCGGCTTAGTCTGTTTGATCTCGTGATTCGCGCAACCAACTTACTGGTTCCCAACAGCGCGCTCAAACCGCTATGCCGAGTTCAGGGCTCAATCGAAAAAGTTAGTTTAGTGCTCTTGGTGATGATCCCGCCCCGATTGCCCGGTTCAATGGAGCCATAGCGCAATTTATACACCGGCGCTAGCTCGCGAGCCTTTAAAGGGGCGAGCCAAAGCCTGAACAGGTGCCGCTGTCGCTCTGGCTCAGGCCAGTTCTCAAAATCTGTGCGGCTATGAAGTATTTGGTGATTGTGGACGAACTGAATGTCGCCGGGCTGAAAATCCATGCTCAGCGCGATTTGATCGTCGTCGGCCAGTGTGTCGAGAAAGTCGATGGCTTCGATTTCCAGGGTGCTGAGCCTGCGCGCCGTTGGAAAAAGCGTTTGAGCGCTACGCACATATTGCCCTGCATAGATGGTGCTTAGTTCGCCCGCGTGCCAATTGAACACGGGAATATCAAACCAGGGGTCCATCCCTGGTGGAACTTCGCCGCGACGATCTGTGGGAAAAGTATTGAACAACACGGCCCAAAGATCGGGGCGACGATTCAAGATTTCATTGTGCAAGGTCACCGAGCTGACCAGCCGACTCTCACCGCCTGACTTCGAAGTCTTCAAACACAGCAAGCCGACGATGTCACAAGAATCCGTATGATAGTTTAGGGCGCGATTGGTTTGGTAGTAGCGCACATTGGGGTTCGCGATGTCCAGCCCGAGATCGCGCACGTGACCAAGCAAATGCCCCTTGGCATTTTGTGATCGGAAGCTTCCAAAATAAGAGCCAATGCCAAGATAGGCAATGGCGCAATCCTCAACACTTCGGCCTTCAACTTTAAAACCGCGCAACATTGCAAACCCATTGCCGTGTAAGACTTGCTGTTGGATTTCTTGAAGCTTCTGGCCTAATTGGGGGAGCTGGAAGGTGGCGGCACTAATGTCGCCCATGTCGCGACCAGCACGGCGATGTTCGCGAACAGCCTCGTCAATTTCGGTAAGCTCGTTCGCAGTGAGTTCGAAGAGCCAGTTGCGCTTGGAATTCATATCCGGGCCGTACCAAGCAGCGGGTCCTTCAATCGCGCCGGGTGGCAAAGCCTGATTGCCCATCGGACTCATGGCGGGCAAGGCTAACTTGGAGACAGGGGTATTCATATTTTGGGACCTCACTTACTCGGCTTTATCGATAATCCGTAAGGACTCACCGAGAGAGCGATATATCTGAAACTGATCCCGGGCGAAGCTACGGGTTTCATCGGGGTTTTTAACATAGGGTATCGAGCCAATCTTTTCGGTGGCGGCAATCCAACTGGCATCGGACGCTACGGTCGTCATCACTTGTTGTAGTTTGGCCTGCACCTCAAGGGGCAAATTGCTCGGGCCGAAAACCGCGCTCCAACCAACGATGCGTTCCAGCTCGTTGAGCCCCAACTCCCTTGCGGTCGGCGTATTGGGGAGCACACTGACGCGTTCAGGTGTGGTCACCAGCAGCGCAGCCAAGTCGCCATGCTTCACTGAAGGGACGAATGTTCCGATACTAGAGCAAGCGAAATCAATTTCGCCGGACATCAAAGCGATCATGGCTTCGTTCGAGGCTTTGTAGGGAATTTGAGTTGGCGCATTCTCACCTAAGCCAAGCATTTTAAAGAGCTGGCGAGGACCCATGTCATTCGTCGTTAAGTTACCGGCAGTACCGAAATTCAACTGCTTTCCGCGTGACTTGAGCGCGTCGGCAAAGTCGGAATAGTTTTTGAATTTGCCAGTCTTCGCGAAACAACCGTAGGGGTTGAGCTCCAGGAGGCCGATCATGGCAAAGTCGTCCCATTTGTATTTAGTCCGCGCTGGCATAATGGCTGGGAGGATGGACTGAGAGCCTGGGCGAGCCAAAAGTAAGGTGTAGCCATCTGGAGCCGCCGAGACCACAAATCCAGAGCCAATCACACCACTAGCACCGGGGCGATTGACGACGACAATGGCTTGGCCCAGTGCCTTTTGTGCGGCTGCAGCAAAATTGCGGGCAGCGAAGTCGGCGTCGCCTCCTGCTGCGTAGGGGGAAATTAAGGTAATGGGCTTACTCGGATAGGCTTGCGCGTGAACTGACTCTGCATAGATCCCCGTGCCAAATGCTAAGGTGCAAAACGCGGCATA
The DNA here is from genome assembly GCA_031361565.1 of Betaproteobacteria bacterium. Classification (GTDB taxonomy): domain Bacteria; phylum Pseudomonadota; class Gammaproteobacteria; order Burkholderiales; family Burkholderiaceae_E; genus JAPOKJ01. The sequence goes on from JANLRI010000694.1 coordinate 7,994, forward strand.
GGCGCGCAAGGTGTTCCTTGGTGAGGTCAATCGTCTCTCCTGGGTCGGCTTATCGGTGCGCGATGCGCTTTTCGTTAATACGAGTTTAATCTTACACGCCCAAGTTTGGCCGTTCTGCGCGCCACCTTCCGGTTCGTTGATCAAACGCACCAAAGCGGCCCTAAACGAAACTTGCACAATACAATTTCGCTCCAAAAAATGATGTTTGAACAACGTAGTTGCATAAAAGTACACTTAAACTTGCGAAAAGTATCAACGGAGAAGTCGCTTCGTACTATCTTTCTCGTTGTCAGTGTGCCAAATCGTGCGCGCACCGGCCAGCCTTTCTAAAGAAAATCAGGAGACATGCAATGAAATTCGCAAAAGCGACCCTCGCTCTAGCCACTGCTATGGC
>JANLRI010000720.1:0-3247 GCA_031361565.1 Betaproteobacteria bacterium
GCGACGCAGCGCATGCAGACCACGAAAGCGTGGCGACATAGGTGTTTTTTCCTCAGGGAACTGCACCGTAATTTTGCGAGCAAAGAAATACTTACCGGTGAGCCTCAAACCTTTGAGAAGCTCGGTCAGCATGAAGCTCGAGATGAAATCTTTAACGACTTCCATGTGTGGCTTCCATTATTTCCAGATATTGAAGGGTGTTTGCATCCAGCAGGCCACCACGACCAACCAAACCAAGGTCACCGGAATAAAAATCTTCCAGCCCAAGCGCATGATTTGGTCGTAGCGATAGCGCGGGAAAGAAGCGCGGAACCAGACAAACATCGAGACCACGCAGAATGTTTTTAGACCCAACCAGAGCCAACCGGGAATCCAATTGAACACGATGGAATCGATGGGAGCATGCCAGCCCCCGAGGAACATGACAGCCGCCAGGCATGACAGCAAAATCATATTGGCATACTCGGCCAAGAAGAAGATTGCAAAGCCCATGCCGGAGTACTCCACCATATGACCGGCCACGATTTCGGACTCACCTTCGACCACGTCGAAGGGATGGCGATTGGTTTCGGCCACGGCAGAAATGACGTACACGACAAAGATCGGCAGCAAAGGTAACCAGTTCCAGGACAGGAAATTCAAGCCACGTTCCGCGAAGTAGCCCTTATCCTGGCCTTGCACAATATCGGTCATGTTCAGGCTACCGGACACCATCAACACCACCACCATCGCGAAACCAATTGCGAGTTCGTAGGAGACCATTTGCGCCGAAGCCCGCAAGGCCCCTAAGAAGGCGTATTTCGAATTGGATGCCCAACCGGCGATGATCACGCCATAGACCTCCATCGAAGTTAAGGCGAGTAACAGTAGTAGACCTGCGTTGACATTCGCCAAGGCGAGTTCCGGGCCAAAAGGTATCACCACCCAAGCAGCCAATGAGGGGGCAATGGTCATGATCGGGCCCATGATGTAGAGCACCTTGCTCGCCTGGCTCGGAACAATCACTTCTTTAAGCAGCAGCTTGAGTCCGTCCGCGATCGGCTGCAACCAGCCGTAGCCCACTACGTTCGGGCCAATGCGAATTTGCATGGCACCTATCATCTTGCGTTCCCATAAGGTGAGGTAGGCCACACAACCCATGAGGGGGGCCACAATGCCCACAATCTTCATGATGTTCCACACCACCGGCCATGCACCGGCCAGGTACTGATGACCCATTGCATGAATATTCGCGAGTGAGAAAAACTCCATGCTTAAGCCCTTCCCGCCACTTGCAGGACTCCCGATAATGGAAGACCGGTGCTCGTCAGAGTATTGATCGGCAGCCGCAAAGTACCTGCAGCAATCTTTTCATTCGCATTCAATTGCACCCTGGCCGTAGCGCCTTGCGTAGAAGCGAGATCAACCCAAGTACCGGTCGCCACACCAAGGGCGATCAGAGTTTCAGGATGAACTTCGGCAACATGACGTTTAGCGTCAGCAGTTTGCTGCAAACTTGGAGCGCGACGCACGATCGGGTCGGCTGCATACAGTCCGACTTCTGCCAGTCGCTCAAGACCAGGACTCTTGGCGCCGGATGCAGCTGCCCACTGTGGGTTTGCCGAAACAAGTGTTGCTGAGTCGAGCTTTGACGCATCCAGTGTGAGGCCGAGATACTTTGCATCCACAAAGCTTCCCGAGGTGATTTTCGCACCCAAGGCCTCGGCACGCACAGCCTCAGCCGAATCAAAGTCGAATCCGGCCAACTCCAAAAGATTAGCCATCACACGCAATACTTTCCAGGCGGGACGAGAGTCGCCAGCGGGAGTCACGACTCCGTTGAAACTTTGCAAGCGCCCTTCGGTATTAACGAAACTTCCGGCAGTTTCGGTAAACGGCGCAATGGGCAGTAAGCAATCCGCATGCTCAGCAAGCTCAGCGGAGTTGAAGCACGTTAGAGCAATTACCGATTTCGCCTGCTTCAATCCTGCTTTCAACGCAGTCGGGTAAGCGACGTCAGAACCTGGCTCCAAATTCAGCAAGAGGAACGCTTGAGCATTCGAACTCGAAATGGCAGCGGCACTTAGACCCTTATTACCCAAGGCTTTAGCCGTGATAGAACCTCGTGCCGCGGGTGTTGCCCCGGCCAAATACAGGCCAACACTATTAGCGGCCTCACCCAGTTGCCCCGATGCTACCGCGTAGATTTCTTCACCCTGCAGGGGCTTTTGAGCCAAAGCGGCGGCGAGACTTTGCACTCTTAGTTGAAGTAATGAAGCGTCACTGGCTTGCACTGCCGCGTTGCCGAGGAACAAGCCCACTCGTTTACCAGACAATAGCGATGCCGCACAAGACTTAGCCGAAGCACTCACCGTCAACGACGCCAGGTCCCCAGGTAAAGTCTTTTGCAAGGTGCTTAACACTGCAGCCGTCACCTCACCCAGGTAATTGGCCCAGCCAGACGGCCTGACAATGGCCTTGTTCGCGACGGGCATTAAAAGATCGTCATCGGCAGCGTGCAAGATCGACACATGAGCACCACGCTTTACAGCCTGGCGCACCTTGGCCGCCATCAGAGCGTGGTCCTTACGCAGGAAGGAGCCGATGATTAAATAGCGATCCAAAGCCGCGAATTTCTCAATGCTTATGCCCAGGCTAGGCGCTGTCGTCAGCGCCGCATCGGAAGCAAAATCGGACTGACGCAAACGCGCATCCACATGATCGCTACCCAGGGCACGCATCAGTTTTTGGAGAAGGTAAAGTTCCTCCACCGTGCTGTGCGGTGAACCCAAAGCCACCAAGGAGTCCGCGCCAGACTCGTCCTTGACATGACGCAGCGTGTGAGCGGCGTATTGCAAGGCCGTTTGCCAATCCACTTTTTGCCAACGTCCATCTTGCTTGATCATCGGCTCGGTCAAACGCTCCTCCGAGTTCAAACCTTCGTACGAAAAGCGATCTTTATCCGAAATCCAGCATTCATTGATGGCTTCGTTCTCCACGGGCAGAACACGCAGTACCTTATTCGATTTAATCTGAACTTGCAGGTTTGAGCCCAGTGAATCATGGGGCGCAATACTCTGGCGGCGAGACAATTCCCAGGTGCGCGCCGAATAGCGAAACGGCTTGGAGGTCAAGGCGCCCACCGGGCAGATATCAATCATGTTGCCGGACAACTCCGAATCGACCGAGCGCCCAACAAAACTCATGATCTCGGAATGTTCGCCACGACCGGTCATGCCGAGCTCCATCACGCCGCCGATCTCTTGAC
>JANLRI010000039.1:0-6571 GCA_031361565.1 Betaproteobacteria bacterium
TGGGATGCACCGTGGTTCGAAGCACGAAGAGCACAACCCCCAACCAAAGTTCCCACCGACGAACTAACCGTGATGGTAACGAAAACAACAGACCTGTCTCCGGTGCGCTCACTGCTCCGACGCCCAGACCCGACCGGCACCGATCAATCGACAACGTTTACGCTGAATGTCCAATACGCGCCGGCCAACTGGCTTGTGACCACCCCTTCACTCCTCAATTCGACGGAAAGACTCGGGCAATATTGGTCCAAATGGCTTTCCAAGCCGGTAGCAACACTCCCAGCGATAGGCGTGGCGATGGACCTTGCGTCAACAACGGCACGAGGCCGCGAAGTCCTCGTGGCGTGGAACCCTCCGGGGGTGCATCGTGTCTGGTGAGATCCGCATTATCGCCAACGAAAACTTGGGTCTTGCCAGACTTGTCGCCGCGCTGACAGAACTGCCCGAGGAGCTGCCCGATTTTGTCGTGATCGGCGGAGGCGCTGTTGGTATTCGCTGCAACGGACTTGATCGAGAGACCCAAGACCTCGATTCCTTAGCCATTGAGGCCGACCGGATGATCGAGGTTCTGGTGAGCTCCGGTGCGCAGCAACAACGTGCGTACCAAGTTCTCACTCAATCCGGAGTACCTCTCGACGTAATGGCCATTCACGGCACGGGAGGATTCAAATCCACTCCACAAGTCAATCAAGCCTTTGAACTTGCCAGGCTTTGGGCCTTCGAAACCGCGCCAGCCGAAGCGCTCGTGCTCCTGCACCGCAACGAACAGGGCGAATGGTCTGAACAAACCACCCGGCTTCGGGTCGCAACTGTTCCGGCACTGCTCGCCCTCACAACCGTGTCGATGGCGGATCGAGTGAATTCGGCACATCCAGAAAAGCTGTACTCCGATATCAGCGATGTCTGTGCTCTAGTCGCAACAAGTGGTGTTCTCGACGCCGTGAACTTCAAGCGTTTCGAGATTGGCAGCAAACGTGCCGACCATCGTGCCGTCGTAAAGAAACGCCGCGGAGCCAAAACTCAACATCGAGTGAGGTCCAGGAATTGGACCATCAGCCTCAACATCAGTCGAAACATAGATCTCCTCGCGCGGCATTAGCCAAACCTAGGCCACGAGAACACGAAACTCAGAACCATTTCAGCTGGCTCGCTACCGCCAGTGGGTTTGGTTGCGCCAGCCTCGCTTTTCGACGGAGCGCACGTTGGGTTGTGTGGCTAGCCAGTGGAGGTACTTGGCGACGTCGAGAAGTTCGGTGTCTTCTTGTTCGCCTGTCCATGGACGAACTCGAAGCAGGTTTCCGAAATTGCGTTGGTGCTTTTCTGGGCTGTCGTCAATGGCGACGATCCGGTTGAGGTCGAGGCCGAGACGTTTCAGTTTTCGGAGGTCTTTGATGGAGACCATTTCGTTGAGTTCGAAGTTGCGCCAATCGGTGCACCGTTCTGCCGACCACACAAAGTGCAGCTGATCTGGATCATCGAACAACGCCTCAACAACACTGGTCGCATGGTGCACGCCTGCCGACGTCCACACGCCTACGTTGTATTTTTCGAGGCACTCTTCAATGAGGTCAAACGCGTGCGGACGAATCAGGCAGCGGTAAGGCCCCGACATGAAATCGGCCCATTCCGCTGGAATTGAATGGCTCCCGTGTATCAGCGTCTCATCAAGATCAAAAACAACCGTCAGCCGATCACTCATTCAGATAAATCATCCTTCATTTCAATCGGGGTTCTTGTCTCTTCCTCCTGATGCAATGTGTACAGACGTATTTCCTCGTCGGTCTCCTGGCGAGTTGCTGCAAGCCTTTCCGCAATACCTGGTTTGGCCAAGAGTTCGTTCCGTAGGTCAGAGAATTTTGTTCGTTTCATTTCAATCAAGCCCTTGGAGGTAAAGTTGATATGCGCGCAGAGCACGAGCTATTTCGCGAGCTAGTTGGGCGGCGAAATCTGGTTTGTCGCTAAACGTCGAAGGCGCTGGCGCACGGTGGCTCGATGTTGAGGCACGCGCAGCGCATCTTGAAGCGTGAGGTTCTGTTCGTCGTCGAAATGCGAGCGAATAATCTTCTCGAAGTTCGCTGCGGCGGTCTTCATATCGTCGTTGATGACGGTGGCCTCAACCCATTCTTCCAAAAGGTCTGCCTCGGCAAACGTGTGTGCGAATGCTGAATCGAGTTCAGAGGTAGTGACCTCAAAGCGAGTGAGATAGAAGATCAGCCTCTGTTGGAGCAGATTGATTCCGAATTGCGAAAGACATGCCTTCCGTTCGCCGATCGAGAGTGCGGAAGTGTCAAGCCTGGTAAGCCCATCGAATGATGCTGCTCGAAATGATCCTTGTAAATCCGGTAACGGCATTTGGCGATAGTGACCGCCAGCCCATTTGTCCGCCCGCGGCGGACTCTCCATCCCTTGCACGGGCAAGACGAGAACCGTGCTTAGCAGTTCGGCTTCTCGGCCACGCATCGCACACGGATGTGCTGCAATCAGCCAACCGTTTTCGCCGTCGATTTCGAAGTAGTCACCTGTGAAGAATGGGCGATATGGACTTACTTCGTCGGCGCGCGCAAGGTAAAGGTCTGAAGCATCTTGATAAGACTCAAGCACTACGAGTTCCGCTAGATCGACTTTGGGCGGATAGCAACTCCGCCATCCGCAGCAGTAAATACTTCGACGCGGCTCGCCCCGCTCTGCCGCCAACCGGGGATGTACCTGTCCAATGCCGTAGCTGCGGTTAATCGGCCACCGGCCACATCGTGAATTGCTTCGTAGCACTCTTCGACGTAAAGGTCGATGGGGGTAATCATGTACGAATCGATGAAGGGTGTCTCAAACCAAGCGCAGGCATTTTCAACTCCACACTGATCTTCAAGGATGGAGATAAAGGCCACCAACCGTGCAATGGAGCGCCGGTTTGGGCCAGTGGGTTCAGCTTCCCCGGTTCGCCATTTGCGTAAAGCGGGCACAGACACACGTAATAGTCTGGCGATATCGCTCCAGGCGAAGCCGCGATCCGCCAGCTCGGCGAGTAGTCCTTTTGTGTCACGAAGAGCGGTTTCTGAAATGGTGGAATCAAGTACAGCGCTAAAAGCGATGTGGTGAGCTGAAGCAGCCAACTCGTTCAGTTTGGGGAGAAGTGATCCCTGAAGAGCGTTGGTCATTTCCAGTCGCTCTTGTGTAGTCAGAGTTTTGGGAAAGACTTTTTGGTCGAGCGGGCTCGGTACGAAACGCACGCCGTCAGTGGGTGTTGCCGAAAGTGCAGTTGCCATGTTTACGCTTCTCCCCGGAATACGTCACGAAGTGCTGGTGTGATGAACGCTTCGAAACTATCGCTTGCTGGCTCGTGCAACAGGTCGCAGATTCCGATCAAGTTTTCGAGATCGAATGCGGGGACGGCTTCTGGTTGCCAGTAACTATCAAAATCGATCACGAAGACCGGTACTTGCGGTGGAGGGTTAATTCGTCGAAGCGGGGTGGTTGCATTGACAACCGGGAGCGGTTGCGGGCCGTAGCGAACGATCATGAAGCGGTCCTCGCCGAATCGATACTGTGCCGCCGAAGCCCAAGTTTCGATTCTTGAGCCGGTACTTATGGATTCGGGCAATTGCGGAGGCAGGAGGGGTGGAAGGAGCCAGTTTGCCCAAGCGGACAAATCGCCATCGCCATGTTGGGGAACTTGAATTTCATCGATGTACCGCATGCCAAACCGAACGACCCCATCGGGGTTCAGCAGTTCCTTTGCGGCCGCCAAAACGGTTTCCACTAGGCCCCGAAACTCGTCGTACCCGGCGTAATGGGTCGTTTCGATTGTGATCGCTCCCGGGGGCAAGCTCACCGACATGGTTCGATCTCTTGTTAGGAGACGCGGAACGATCTGGGTTTGAACGCTTTGTGTGAGATTGGATCCAAACTCGACCTCGACTTTGCGGACCTGTTGTGCCTCGATGATCCAATCACCATGGGCAACAAGGCGATCTCTGAAGGCTCGCTGTAGCGAAACGGTAACGGGTGTAGCCGAAGCCTCCGAGGGGAACCGTACCTCAAGCACAACCATTGCAAGCGGAGCGTTTACGTACACACCTTTGCTGATTCCGTTCACCACATCATCTCCTGTAACCAAAATAGTAACCGTAAGTGTTACCACTATCGGCATCCTAACGGCACCTCATGAGAAGAAAGTGAGGGTTGGGCTTACCTACTTGAAGTCATGGTCTTCTCCCCGATCCAAAGAGCCGATGTCAGATCCTGGTGTTTGTCTGCCCTTGGGACTTCTGCCTGTGTGATTCTTCAAACGCCTTGACAACGACTTGGCTTCTCACAACTTGTGATTTGATATCCAAGTTGTGGATAAGACGTCGACACCGTCGCTTTTGCCGATATTCAGATCGCAGCAACAGGCGGAGCTGCTTGCGCTTATTCTTGGTGACGCAACCGTCGAGCACACCATGACCGATTTGGCTGGGCGGACGGGGATTCCCTACCCCTCGGTGCATCGAGAAATCGAGCGTGCTTTGGCAGTGGGTCTCGTTTCGGAGCGCCTTGTTGGACGTACTCGGGTGATACGTGCCGATACAACAAGCCCCTACTTCGATGGACTGTCGGACGTGTTGGTGAAAGCCTTCGGAGTCCCCTGGGTGATCAGCGACGCACTCAAAGGGATCTTCGGAATCGCAGCCGCGTACATCTACGGTTCTTGGGCGGCAAGGTACTCGGGAAACGCTGGTGAGCGCCCGGTTGGCGACATCGATTTGCTCGTCCTCGGCAATCCCAATCGCGAAAAGGTTTATGCAGCGGCGAGTTCAGTGGAGCGAAGGCTAGGCCGACAGGTGCAAGTAACAATCAGGTCTGCCGACTGGCTTGCCGACGGAAGTGGAACCTTCCATGACTCCGTCTCGTCACGTCCGTTGATTCCGGTGTCTTCGAGTCCTACTGAAAAAGCTCAGGAGGATTCGATTCCAGCAGCTGTTCCACGGCGTCGACAACAGCCCGTGAAGTTGCCAGCGCCCAAACTGAATCGTCCTCGCTAATCTCTGCACTGACTAGATCAAAGACTGAAGGCATGAGGAGTACGACGCAGCCATTCAAACTTCGGTTTCGAAACCCGGAATGGTGGTGCCGAATCGGGCGCTGATTGCGTCTTCGACAGTCATTGCGATCCTTCCCGGGCCTTTGCCCGCAGACTTGGCGAAAAAACGCTTCACGACAAAGCGTCTAGAAAAGTCGTATCCCACTCGTAAGCGTTTCTACGATCAAATACGAGTACGCGACTACCCCAATCCCAAAGACTCAGGGACGTGTTCATCCCACTCAGGGGCTCCCAGGTAGACCCCGAGCACAACGACCTGAGGTGTCGGGGAATGCATAATTTGGCCGTCGTGAATGACTATCTGAGTTGGTTGTGAGAGCACCACACTCCCAGAGGAACCGGGAAACAATTGGGCGTCAATCAAAAATCTCGGTTCTCCCTCCCAGTTCATTCCCCACTTGCTCGCTAGGACTCCACTTTTCACAATTGGAAAACAGTTCGTCTGGTCAGCCAAACCAGACGGGTACCCCGCTACCAAAACTCCCCCGCCGAGATATGGAACAAGCGGGTTGTGTTCGTTGGGAATCGCGCCGTCACCAAAAGATCGAAAACTTAGCTGACGCTCTGAAATTTCACCCATCAGCCCGTCGAGGTTCAACGCAGCAAGATCCACCGTGTCTGCCTGATGGCGGAGCGTATTTTTAACCAATTCGACGCGGGTTACTGTCCATGGAACCCACGAAACCGAGCCGTTCGCCGCTTGGCTTCGTAGCGAAAAGACGACCTTTTCGACTGCGCTGTGTGTTTTGTCTTCGATTGAATGTCGGCAGACGACTAAGGACGTCGATGAGATCTCCGTCCATCCTGGCGGTTCTCCCAGTTGTTTGGGACCGCCCTTAAGGGTATGGAAAAAGAAGCCAGAACAGATCTCGACAGTAAGGTCGCTGAAATGTACTTCGACTGGAGTCGTTGCGAAATGAACGTCGGCTTCGTGGTGATGCACCGGTTAACTAAGCGGACCGAGCCGGTGCTTTGGAAGCGCTCTTAGTCCCAGTGGCAGTCTTTACTTTTACCACTCGTTTTCCCAAGCCATCCACTGCGTCACGAACCTCCGCCCCATAAGTTCCCGAGTGGGGGCGCACGTGAAATGTTCGGGAGCCGTCCTCAAAATGCTTTACCGGTGTGTGGTTCACGTTCTCTTTCATGGTCGGAGTCTACCGATTGGGTATGACAAGTTACGAACATCAGGGTTTAAGTCCAAAAAGATTTGCACCGACATCTTGCAGGATCTGGCTCATCTTGGCAGTTCCAGCCGAATCTCCCCTTCCAGGGAAAGGCAGAAGGGTGGTTGTTTCGTCGGCCATAGTGCTCAGAACCACAGCTCCTAACGGTAGTCGGGGGGTTTTGGAGAAGATTGGCTCGGCCCAGAGATAGTGCCAACGGCTTGCGTAATTTGATTTCGATTCAACTCTTCTGACGCCAGCGCAGATCGCTTTGACTGAGGTCCATGGTGACCCGCGGTCAAGCTGCAATGGCTCGATTGTGTCCGGG
>JANLRI010000048.1:0-14475 GCA_031361565.1 Betaproteobacteria bacterium
CTTCAAATGCGCCGCATGAGGCGCGCTGTCGGTACCCAGAAAGAAAGCGGGCAACCTACTTGTGGCCGCTGCAACCAGGGCAAGACGATGTTCCTCGCGCTTGAGCACCGGCAGGCAATACCAGTGCGGCCGCAGACCTCCGCTAAAAATAGCGTTGCGGTTATACAGCAAATGCTGAGGCGTGATCGTTGCGCCCATTCGCAAGGTTCGTCTCAGGCCTCCCTCACTAAACTTGGCCAGTTCAGCCCGGCACTGTTCGGTCACGAACTGCGCGGCCTGGCTCGTCGTAATGTGCTCAAAGACAATTCGTAAGTCCGGGAAACGGGCGCGCAGAGGCAGCATAATTTTGTCGATGAAGACGGCCTCTCTATCGAAAGTGTCCACACCAGCATCCACGACTTCACCATGCACCTGCAAAGGCATGTCCACCTCTTGCATCGCCTCTAATGCCGCGTAAACTTTGTCTATTCGACTCACACCCGAATCGGAATTCGTCGTCGCCCCAGACGGATAAAGCTTCACCCCGTGCACGATGCCGCTGGCCTTGGCGAGTCGAATCTCGCTGGCAGGGGTGGAATCGGTCAGGTAAAGGGTCATGAGGGGCTGGAAGCTTCTGCCCTTTGGAAGGGCCTCCAGAATCCGCTGCCGATAGGCCATCGCTAACGCTGTCGTCGTGACCGGCGGTTTAAGGTTAGGCATAATCATTGCGCGGGCAAATTGCGCAGCGCTCGCGGGCACTACCGCTTGTAAAGCCTCTCCATCACGTAGATGAAGATGCCAGTCGTCCGGTTGCGTCAGGATTAAATCAGGAGTGGTCATAAGAAGCGGAGCTTTAGTAAGTACCCAGAAAGGCTAGTGTGGTGAGTCACACATTCGTTGCATTATGCGAGCAAAACAACCCGATAGTCATTGACATTGGTCAGGGTTGGCCCGGTTTCAATCAAATCGCCCAGGGCACTGAAGAAGCCCCAACTGTCGTTACTGTCGAGCAGTTTGCGCGGGTTAAGTCCCAAGTCATAGGCACGCTGCAAACTATCCGGTGTCAATAAAGCACCCGCATTATCTTCGCTACCGTCGATGCCGTCTGTATCGGCGGCCAAAGCCCAGGCCTGAGGTAGGCCTTCAAGCTCACGCGCCAGCGCCAATAAAAACTCACTGCAGCGTCCGCCACGGGGTCGCGACGGCGTCGACTTTTCGTCGATGACTCGGGTACGTAGGGTGACCGTGCACTCACCTCCACTAACAATGGCCAGCGGCCGTTTCCGTGTCAAGCCGAGCGAAGCCTCGCCACGCCAATGTGCTTCCTTGGCAATGGCCGCGACCACCTGAGCCACATCGCGCGCTTCACCGGCGATTGCATCGCCCAACACCAAGGTAGCAATCCCTTTGTTGCGAAACACTTGCGCAGCGGCGGCGAGACTCTGGCTAGCCGTTGCAATCAGGTGAGTGTCGCAGCGCTCGAAAATCGCAGCGCCCGGCTTGGGGGTTTCTTGAGACGGATCAGCACGCTGTGCATGGCTTTGCAGATGGCGCAAGATGCTCGCTGGCGCCTGCACTTCCCAGCGCCGCAAGACGTCAAGCGCATCTTGAAAGGTCGAGGGGTCTGGTACGGTTGGCCCCGAAGCGATTGCCGAAATATCGTCGCCAGGGACATCCGAGATGAGCAGGCTCAGTACGCGCGCCCGGGTGGCCTGTGCGAGGCGCCCGCCTTGAATTTGCGAGAGATGCTTACGCACAATATTCATTTCTTGAATCGGCGCGCCGCTCGCCAGTAGCGCCTGGGTGAGCGCTTTCAAGTCGATCATCGGTACACTGGCCACAGGTAGGCTCAAGAGGCTCGAGCCACCTCCCGAGACCAGAACAATCAGCAGGTCTTTCTCAGATAGCGACGCTGCCATCTCCAGGATGCGATGTGCGGCCAGCTCTCCCGCTTGATCGGGCACGGGATGACCCGCCTCGATGATTTCAATGCCTTGGGTGGGCGCGCCATGTCCATAACGGGTGATGACGAGCCCTTGCAGATTCTCTAGCGAAAGTCCCTGAGCAAGCCAATACTCTTCAATGGCCGCGGCCATACTGCCGCCTGCCTTGCCTGCGCCTACGACCACCACTCGGCCGTAGGCCCGCAGGACTGCCGCACTGGGTAACGCACTGGCTAGAATTTTGCGGGGATCGGCGGCAGCGACGGCCGCTTGGAAGCTGGCCAGCATGAGTTCTCGAGGAGAGTTTAGTTCCGGATCAGGCACCGTCAAGTGCCTCAACAATCGCCTTTCCAACCTCCTTGGTGGTCGCTTTGCCGCCCATATCACCGGTGCGAGGTCCATGCTCGGTCACGGTTTCAATCGCCTTTAACAAGGCGTCGTGAGCCTCTGGGTAGCCAAGATGCTGCAACATCATCGCGCCACACCAGATTTGCCCGATGGGGTTAGCGATGCCCTTGCCCGCAATATCGGGGGCCGAGCCATGCACCGGCTCAAACAACGAGGGAAAACTGCGCTCGGGATTGATATTCGCGGAGGGTGCGATTCCAATCGTTCCGGTACAAGCCGGGCCAAGGTCCGACAAAATATCGCCAAAGAGATTAGAGCAAACGACCACGTCGAACCAATCCGGATTACGAACAAAATGGGCGGTCAGAATATCGATGTGAAATTTATCGGTACGAATACCAGGATACTGCTTTGTCATTTCCTCGAAGCGCTCATCCCAATAGGGCATGGAGATCGAAATGCCATTGCTCTTCGTGGCCGAGGTCACATGTTTTGCGTCGCGCTTCTTGGCAAGCTCAAAGGCAAACTTCATGATGCGATCTACACCCTTGCGGGTAAACACCGACTCTTGCAACACGAACTCGCGATCCGTGCCCGGGAACATACGACCGCCCACCGATGAGTATTCGCCCTCGGTGTTCTCACGCACGACATAAAAATCGATATCTCCGGCCTTGCGATTGGCAAGAGGGCTGGGCACACCTGGCATAAGGCGGACGGGCCGCAGATTGACATACTGGTCAAACTCGCGGCGGAACAGGATCAAGGAACCCCACAGTGAGACATGGTCGGCGATTTTTTCAGGCCAACCCACAGCGCCAAAATAAATCGCGTCGTGACCACCGACCAACTCTTTCCAGTTGTCCGGCATCATCTTGCCGTGCTTTTCGTAATAGTCCCAGCTCGAAAAATCGAAGTGGTCAAATTTGAGTTTGATGCCGAACTTACGGGCCACAGCATCTACCGCCTGAATGCCCTCGGGCATCACCTCTTTACCAATACCATCGCCAGGGATAACCGCGATCCGATGCATTCTCATCACTCCTATTGAATCAATCAAAAAAACTTAAAAAGTCTATGGAAAAGCCCAAGGCCGACTCTAAAGGAAGCCAAGCAGGGCCTTTACTAAAGAATCGGGAGCCTCTTCCGGTACGTAATGACCACAGGGCAAGGCCTCGCCCACTACATTATCGGCCACCTTGCGCCATTCAAGCAGCGGCTCGAACTGCGCGCCCACCACGCCCCGTGCACCCCACAGTACCTGGACAGGCATCGCCAGCTTTCGGCCCGCCGCACGATCAGCCCGATCATGCTCCAGATCGATATCCGCCGCCGCCCGGTAATCTTCGCACATCGCGCGCACGCATTCAGGATTTTGAGCGCAGCGCAGATACTCCTGCATTGCTTCTTTCGCGAAAGGATTCACACCGTCGCTGCGAATGTTCATCAAACGCCCAAGATAGTAGGTTGGATCGGCGTTGATCAGGGTTTCGGGAAAAGGGGCAGCCTGGATGAGAAAAAACCAATGCCAATAGGCTCGCGCAAAAGCCATATCCGTTTTCTCATACATGGCCACCGTAGGGCACACATCCAAAACACTCAGCTTTTCAACCACGTCCGGATGATCGGCTGCCAAACGATGCGAGACCCGCGCACCGCGGTCATGCCCAACCAGGCGGAACTTCGCAAAGCCCAACTGCGCCATAAGACTCACCTGGTCCTTGGCCATTTCCCGCTTGCTATAGGCCACCTGGCGCTCACCTCCGTCAGGTTTACCGGCATCTCCATATCCCCGAATATCGGAGGCCACCACGGTAAACCTTTGCGTCAATTCCGGCCACACCTTGTGCCAAATGACACGGGTTTGCGGATGACCATGAAGCAAGAGGAGTGGCGGGCCACTGCCCTCGGTCACAAAGGGGATTTCGATCCTTTGTGGACCACCTGCGGGCACATGAACGACCCCATGGTGCGCATGCGGGTAAAGCGCTCGAAGCTGAAGACTGGCCACGCCGGAGAATCCTTAAAAATCTTGACAACAGCTCTCATCTCGCATCAACAAGCGCGGCCAATCGTTGAGGGTTTACAAGTGTTACAACTTTAACCTCGACATGTGCCGCCAAGTCTGTGGATTTCACTGACAATTCTCGGAGAATCTGGCAATCTTAATAGGCAAACGGGTCAACGGCTCGCCGAGACTGTCCGTTTTATCTGCGTACGCTGATTCGGTAAGCTAGGTGCCAAAGGTCGTACCAAGTCTTAAGCACGGGTCCCTGCAAAACCTAAATCAGCAGTTTGAGTATTTTTAAGGATCGCGAGATGTCCACACTATCTTCCTCGACCCAGCCAGTGGCGAGCTCTAGCACGGGCGCGCGACTAGGCTTAGCTATATTGGCGCTCGCCTCGGTTGGAATGGTAGGCTGCGCGACTCCCTATTCCCCGACGGGCGTGGTCTATGCCCCTGCACCCGGCCCTGGCACCCCCACTTATCCTGGCACTCAAGTGCCGGTGGCCAATCAGCCACCGCAACTGGTTCGCAGCGTACAGGTTCCTCAGTCGCAAATACCACCCAATGGTGGATTGTCGGTGGCCGAGATTTTGACCCAAGCCAAAGGCGGACGCCCTGCCGCAGAACTGATTGCTGATATCACGAATCGTGGCCTGAATGCACCACTCAAACAGGCCGACATCGATTTGATGGCCACCAATGGGGTTCCCAAGGAGATCGTCGATGCCGCGCTTGCTGCGCCGGTGAATACGGCAACGGTTGATAACCCTCAAGTTTTAACTCGAAACTACTACTATTACCCCTGGGTACCGTTTACACTCGGGCTTTATTGGGGCGCCTGGCGGCCTTACTACTACCCCTACTATAGTTACGCGCCGCGCTATTATGGCTACGCTGCTCCTCGTTATTACGGTGGTGGTGGTGGCGGTGGTTACCAAGGCGGCTTTTCACGTGGCTGGGGCGGACGAGGCGGACGGTTCCGCTAAAGCCACATCGGCGGGTTCGACTCACCTCGTTACGCTCTTACAATGTCGTCGATCCTTTTGAATCGACGGCCCTATGAACAACGTTAGCGTATCTACTTCAATTCCTGAGCCTTCCCACCTTACGGGTGCTCTTGGTGGCGTGCGAGTGCTCGATCTCACCAGCGTCTTAATGGGTCCTCTGGCAACCTTAATGCTCGGAGACTATGGCGCCGACGTCATCAAGGTTGAAGCCAAAGGCGGTGATACCGTGCGCGGGATCGGCCCGATGCGAAATCCCGGCATGGGGCAAATTTTTCTGCATATGAATCGTAACAAGCGCTCGATTGTGCTCGATCTCAAAACCTTAGAGGGAAAGAGCGCGCTGCTCAGGCTGGCCGAACAAAGTGATGTGTTGATCTACAACATTCGCCCGCAAGCGATGCAAAGGCTTGGCCTGGGCTTTGAGGTGCTTCACGCCCGCAACCCTCGGCTTATTTATTGCGGCCTCTTCGGTTACGGCCAAGATGGTCCGTATGCAAGCAAGCCGGCCTACGATGACTTAATTCAAGGCATTGCTTCCATTCCCACCTTGGTCGCCAGGGTAGGCGACGCGACCCCACGCTACGTGCCACTGGCCTTTATCGACCGCACCGTCGGCCATGTGGCCGTCGGAGCCATATGCGCCGCACTTTATTCGCGCGAAAAAACCGGGCGCGGTCAAGGTATTGAGTTGCCCATGTTCGAGACCATGGTGCCCTTCGTGCTCGGCGACCACCTCGGCGGCGAAACCTTTGACCCACCGTTGGGCGGCATGGGCTACTCCCGCCAGCTTGCCCCTCAGCGACGCCCTTTTCCTAGTAGCAACGGCCATGTCTGCGTGCTGCTGTACACGGATGAGCATTGGGCGAGCTTTTTCTCAGGTTTGGGGCAACCTGATCGATTCGCCCAAGACCCCAGGCTGGGCTCCATCACTCTGCGCACCTTGAATATTGACGCCCTCTACGGCGAAGTCGCACAGATCCTATCGCAGCAAAGCACCGAGCACTGGCTAGATTTTTTTCAGAAGGCCGACATTCCCGCAGTTCCCTTAAACACCCTTGAAACTCTACTTGAAGACCCACATCTAGAAGCGGTAGGTGCATTTGCTTGGCGTGAGCACCCAAGCGAGGGTCGCCTGCGAAGCCTGGAGCCACCGGGCACCTGGAGCGGCACACCGCCCAGTGTGCGCCGGCCGGCCCCCCAACTCGGCCAGCATACTGAAGAGATCCTGGCCGAGGCAGGTTTCAGTGCTGCTGAAATTCAGGCGATAATCAACGCTTAAACGCTCTTTGCTACCCCAATTTGCACGCCTCACACATCGGTAGAAACATGACCACAGCCAATCCCCCGAACGAATTCATTTTTGATGTCACGGAAGTCGACTTCAATGAAAAAGTCGTTGAACTCTCCAAGACCGCACCCGTGCTAATCGATTTTTGGGCCGAATGGTGTGGCCCCTGCAAATCGCTCTCCCCGGTTTTGGAAAAACTCGCCAGAGCCTACGGCGGCAAATTCTATCTCGCCAAGGTGGACACTGAAGCAGCAAAGCAACTTGCCGCTTATTTTCAGATCAAGAGCATTCCAGACTGCCGCCTCATCAAAAACGGTGAAATGATCGACGGCTTCACCGGTGCTTTGCCCGAAGGCCAAATCCGTAAATTCCTGGATAAACATCTAGTCTCAGAGGCCGAGCAAATGCGCGTCGCGGCCAGCGAAGCGGAAAATGACGAGGAGAAAGAGCGACTCCTACGCTCCGCTCAAGTAATGGAACCGCGCAACGCTTTGATCGGATTGGATCTTGCCGAGTTTTTATTAGTCAAAGGCGAACTAGACGATGTAGAAGCCCTCCTTGGCATTTTCGCCGTGGAAGAACTCGACCTGAAATTGAAGGATCGACTCAAAGGCCTGGAGACTCGCCTCGCCTTTGCCAGACAGCCACCGATCACCGGTGATGTCGAAGGCTGGACCAAAAAACTGGAAGCCAACCCAAAAGACTTCCCGGTCCGCTTTGAATGGGCTGAATATTTAGTACGTCAAGGCGAGTACGAGGCCGCCTTCGAGCAATTGATTGAAGTCGTGCGCCTGGACCGCGCCGAAGGCCGCCCCGACCGCGAGAAAGCCCGCAAGCAGTTGATCGAATGGTTTGCAGTCTGCCCCGATCCCTTAGTGGTAAAGCAGGGGCGCGTGATGTTGGGAAGCTACCTCAATTAAGGCGCAGAAAGGCCAAGCATCAGCGTGAGATCAAGCCTCGTAGGCCGGGGGACATGAGCGTAGCCATCTACCCCGGTCTGCGAGGCTAGCGAATAACCAAAAGTTCACTCATCGACGATTAGATCGGCCTGCAACAAGCGCACGCGATCTTCAACATAATAGCCACCAGCCTCGGTATATTTTAAAAGCACCCGGCAGCAATCTGCGCAGCGATACAAATCGCAACGGTTGTACGGAAATGAGCGCGGTGCGATTGGCGCACTCTCCGACTCATAGCGCGACCCGTTCAAATGAAACTCCTCGAAGCCGGGTTCCACATCAAAGCTTTCGCGAAGAGTCCCCAGTTTTTGCATCGCGTCCTTGGGCCAACGATGGCCCGGCACGGCATCCCAGGTAAGACAGGCGCCCACTGAGCAAGAGCATGCGCTGGCCAATTGATCTGGTTTCGCAAAGGTTCGTAGCGCCTTAACGCTCACAAAATCATTCATTGATATGCCTGTCTCCAAATCGTAGTTCAAAAGCGCGTCGTTGAGCATCCCTAAAGTCCAAGATAGGCCTTTCGAATCTCAGGCCGACTCAGCATCTCGGAGGCCTCTCCCTGAGCCGCGATGCGCCCTTCTTCAAGCACATAGGCGCGCTTGGCCAAGCGCAGAGCGATGCTCACATTTTGCTCCACCAACAGCACACTGGTGCCTTGGGCGTTGATATCGCGAATCACTCGAAACATTTCGTCGACAATGACCGGTGCCAGCCCCAAGGAAGGTTCATCCAGCAAGAGCAAGCGAGGCCTGGCCATCATGGCTCGGCCAATCGCTACCATTTGTTGCTGCCCGCCGGAGAGCGACCCTGCAGCGTGAGACAATTTGACCTTGAGCGCTGGAAACCGGCTGAGTACCTCTTCCAGAGTTTGCCTACGCTGAGTCTTGGCACTCGCGATAAAGCTACCCAACTCCAGATTCTCCAGAACGGTCATTTGCACGAACAAACGACGCCCCTCGGGGACCAACGCAATGCCCGCCTCACAAAAGCGATGGCTCGCTAAACTCGCAAGATCGCGCCCCTCAAATTTCAAACCCCCGCTATGAGCCTTGTGCACACCGGCAATTGCATTGATCAGGGTAGATTTTCCGGCACCATTCGGCCCCACTACGCAAACTAGTTCGCCCACATCCACATGCAAGCTTACGCCCCACAAGGCGGGCGCAGCACCATAATTCACACGAATATCTTCCAACTCAAGCATCCCTGGCTCCCAAGTCGGCATTGCCAGCTTTGGGACTCATTTGTTCAGCATCGCCAAACTCTGCATTGCCCAAATAGGCTTTCACGACCGCGGGGTTGTTCATCACGGCTTGAGGCTCGCCTTCGGCGAGGAGTTTGCCTTGGTCGAGCACGGCGATGCGATCCACCAAGGCCATCACTGCGTGCATGACATGCTCGACAAACACAATTGTGGAGCCTTGAGCGCGAATCTTTTGAATTAGGGCGACGGCATCGTTGATTTCGCTAGGTGTCAAGCCGGAGAGCACTTCATCGAGCAACACCAGTTTCGGCCGAGCCGCCAGCGCCCGTGCCAGCTCAAGAAACTTGCGCTGATGCAGGTTCAAGGCATCGGGTAAGTCATGAGCTTTGCTGGCTAGGCCGGTAAATTCGAGCCAGCGCCAAGCCTCCTGTGTCGCCTGGACCTGCGTGGGTGAAGTCGCACCAAACATGGCGACCAGAGCGACGTTTTGCAACACACTCATATGCACAAAGGGCCGAGGAATTTGGTAGGTGCGCGCCACGCCAGCCTGGGCGATTTCATGCGGTTTGAGTTGCGTCAAATCCTTGCCTTCGAACAAAATTTGGCCCGACGTGGCCGGAAAATGTCCGCTCACTAAATTGATGAAGGTGGATTTACCTGAACCGTTCGGACCCAGCAAACCCAGTATCTCGCCAGGATAAACTTTTAAATCAACGCCATCTAAGGCGCGTACACCGGCAAAGAACTTCGAGACCTGGCGAGCATCCAGGAGCGGCCTCGAGCGATCAATGTTTGGGCGAGCGGCCATACCTGCAAACGCACTCGATGACGTGCTCACCAGGTGCGCAGACGGCGCGATCGCTGAGGACACCGCCGAGACCCGCACTGATGTCAATTCAACTGTATACGGCGCACTAGCCGCGGTCTTATTGTCGGGCGTTGGTTTGGTTTCGTACTGAGCCTTCGGCTTGGACTTACGCCATCGATCAAGCCACTCTAAAATGCCGTTCGGCATAAATAGAATCACAGCCACCAGCACCGCGCCAAAGGCAGCACGGCCCAGCACTGCCGAGTTCCCCGCCGTGAACGCGTAGAGCAACAAAGTGATGACGACCGCGCCCACAATGGGCCCCGCCCAATAGCGAGAGCCACCGAGTACACTCATCAGCACGACCGTGAGCGGGACGGTGATATTGAAGGTTTCGCCGACCGTCACGTAGTTTACAAATAAAGCGTGAATAGCACCGGCTAAGCCCGCTAAAGAACACGACAAAGCCAAGGCTATAAGCTTGTAACCGAGGGTGGGTACGCCCATCACTTCGGCGACGTCCTCATCATCGTGAATGGCAAAAAGGCCCAGGCCCAATTTGGAGCCATGGACCTTCCAGGCAATGAAGGCCGTCAAAAGTGCACCGGCCAGCGCCATCAAATAGATCGATGAGGCAGCATCCGGACCCAGCTTCGGAATGGCTACACCCGCCAACGAAATGCCTGGCCCCCCATCGATACGGGTATTCAAAACAATGGTCGCGACCACAAAGGTGACCGCTAGGGTCAGTAGTGCAAACAACTCCCCCCGCACTGAGCGTACCCGAAACACTACGGCGCCCAGCAGCAAGCCCAAAAGTGCCGAGAGCACCATGGCCGCGGGTAAGGTGGCCATGAAAGGCCAATTTAAATTAGCGGACAGGCCGGCCGCGGCGTACATGCCCACACCAAAAAATGCGCCGTGCCCAAAGGAAAAATAGCCTGAGTAACCCGATAAAACATTCCAGGACAAAGCCAAAATCGACCAATGGCAAATCAAGTAAAGGAGTGATAGATAGAAGGCCGGAACACTGAGCCAGGGCACGGCCGCGAGACACAGGGCGAACAAGGCGACTAAAGAGCCGCCAATCACCCGCTCGTGACCAAACAAAGTCTTTTTACTCATAGGTGAGGGGATGGCCTTCGTTGACTACAACGCGTAAGGACTAAGCAATGCGCTTTTCAGGCCGCAAAAGCAGCATGACGATTAGCAATGAGAACGACACAATAGGCGCCCAGGCGGGAGCTGCTACGGCCATGGTGAGGGCTTCGCTCACGCCAATAAGAATCCCGGCGGCCAAAGGCCCTAAGGCAGAACCGAGCCCACCTAGCATCACGACTGCAAACACCACACCAACCCAGAGAAAGATCTGCGAAGGCGTCAGTGAAAACACCAGGGCCAGGCAAACCCCGGCAATTGCGGCAAGTGCGGCGCAAATACCGGAGAGCAACAAGGACAGGCGTTTTTGATTGATGCCAAAGGCGGTCGCCATTGCCCCGTCTTGGGCCATCGCTCGCAAGGCCTTGCCCCAATCGGTATAACGCATGGCCGCCCACACGAGCAGGCTCAGGGCGACCGCAAGACCCAGCGTAATGAGCTCGGGCACGGGGAAGTACAAGCCGCCTACGACGAATTTTTGTTCGTTGTAATGACTTTCCAGGCGACGAAAATCCGCGGTCCAAATACCTTGCACCAAACTCTCGATCATGACAGTCACACCAAAGGTGACCAGGAGTGAATTAAATGGGGTGATTGCGAAACGGGCCAGTACCCACTGCATGGCTACGCCAAACGCAAAGAAAATCGGCGGTAAGAATAAGAGCGTGAGCAGCGGGTCGATCTTCCACACGCTGGCCATTTGGTAGCTGCAATAAGCGCTCAAAAACACGAAACCAAAATGCGCCAGATTGATCTGGCGTAGCAGGCCCCAGGTAAGCCCTAACCCTAAGCCAATCAGGCCGTACAGGCTGCCGATAAAGATACCGGACAGCACCGACTGCAGAAGCAGGTTGAGACTGGGCACGGGCTACAGCCCCTGTAACTTCGCTCCGGGTGGCGCAAACTTTTGAGGCCACACCACCACCCACCTACCATTTTGCACCTGCCTGATCTTCATCAAATCATCGCCGTAATTGCCTGGGCCATTAAAGCGTAAGCTACCGTGAATAGTGTCGATCTTGTTGGCCTTGAGGAAGGTAGCGATGGCCTTATCATCAAAGCTTTTTGCACCGTTGATGCCCGCCTCAAGAATTTGCCAGGCTGAATAGGAAGCCGCCGCTTGTACCTCCACCGAAGTGTCGGGCAGGTTCGCTTTGGCCGCACGCTCATTGAAGATGCGTATAAAAACCTTGGCGGTCGCATCGTCGGTGAACGGCGCATGCTCTTCAAAAATAGTCAGTGACACTGCATTTTTACCATCGGGCGATTTGGTCATAGGGCCGGGTGCAGGATAGGTATGGAAATGCAGTGGCGGGACATAGTCGATCTTCTTCATGGCATCAAGGAGCATATTGCCTTCAAGGCCAATATCGCCCATCCACACTAAATCGGGCTTGGCATCTTTCACGCGGGCAGCGATCGGCCCGAAGTCGCGATTACCAAACTCCCATTCGAGAAACAGCACCTCTTGTAACCCGCGCTTTTTCGCCACATCTCGGGCGCCGAGCGACATGAAGTGAATCGACGGAAACTTGCTGGTCACGATAGCAATCGTTTTAGGCGGCTTAGACAGGCTAGCAAAGGCATCCAAGACCGTGTTCGGCACGGTATTGCCAGGATCGGACCCTAGCGACCACGCCGGAAACGACATATCGTATTTGGCTAGCGAAGGAATACCAAAAGAGTGATGGACCAAGACCTTGTTATAGCGTTGAGCCACGCCCATCGCGGATAAAATCGCCCCGGTCGCATAGGGGCCCATTAACAAATCCACCTTATCGGAAGTAATGAGCTGCTCGTAAATAGTTCGAGCAATTTCTGGTTTGCTTTGATCATCCTTGACGATCCATTCCACTTTCCGGCCAAGCAACCCTCCTTTCGCATTGAGTTGCTCAACATAAATTTCGCCAACCAACTTGTGCGTGAGTCCGGTGGCCGCCAGAGGACCCGTCAAGGCGAGCGAGCTGCCAATACGCACCGGGCCACTGCCTTGCGCAAGTACCGAAGCCGGCACCACACTCACAAGTCCCCAAGCCGCAACCGCTTGAGCAGCATGTCGTTTAGATTTATTCATATGTCCCCTCAAATAAACTTGGATATCGCGTCGTTTGTAATTTGAATTATTGATGTTATCGATTTAAGTGTAAGGCATCCGCTACGCCTGCGGCACCAAACGGAAATCGTACTCTGCATGGGCCCAAGGCTGGGTCAACATCCGACCGTCCGGTGCCTTACCGGCAGACTGCGGTTTGAATGGAATGATCAGGCTATCGCGCACGCCAAAAACCGCATCGGTGTCAATGTAGTCACTATCACTTACAAACAAATGGGTGATCAGAGGCTGATGACCTTTCGCGTTGAGCATGAAGTGCATATGCCCTGGACGAAACGGGTGACGTCCCATGCGAGTGAGCATGGCACCCACCGGGCCATCCACAGGCACCGGATACAAAGTCGGCTTCAGGGACCAAAAGTAATAACGACCTTGAGCGTCGGTGCGAAACTGCGCGCGCAATTCCATCGGCGCCGTTTCACCCTTTTGCAGGTCGTATAAGCCCTCATCATCGCCCGACCAAACATCGATGACACAGTCCACTACAGGCTTGCCCGAAGTATCAGTCACCGTACCCGAATAATAGGTTGGTGTTGAATCACGCTTTTCCGCGAGGTCCGCACCCAAGGGCAGTTTGGGCGCTCCAGGCCAGAAGAAAGGCCCTTGCACTGTGGCCTCGGTAGCCCCATGCTGTGTGGCCTGAGCCTTCAAAGCGGCCGCGCCACGCGCTTGATCAAGTGCCACCACGAGCATCGATAAACCCAAGGTATCCGAGAGCAAGATGAATTCTTGCCGTTTCTCATCACACTTCTGACCGGTGGCGGTCAAAAACTGAATCGCGGTCATCCACTCATCGGGGCGCAATCCGACCTCACGTGCAAAAGCGTGCAAGTGCGTGACTAAACTGGTCATCACCTCTTTGAAGCGAGGGTCTTTGGAATCGGCCATCCGGTCGACCACGGCTTGGGCGATATCAACAGCATCGTATTGGGGCATGCGAGTCTCCGTAGCGGGTTGAATTACAAATTGATCACGCGTTGAGAATGATTTTAAGAGTACCGAACGCGTAGGATTTTGGCGGCTTCCACCATGGCCTTCATTTTCCCATCGGCACTCTCACGGGGCAGGTATTTCATACCGCAGTCGGGCGCCAAGATTATGTTTTCAGGCCTTACATATTTTAGTGCACGTTCGATACGCCCAACGACTGTTTCTGCCGACTCCACATGAGAATCGGACAAATCGATGCAGCCCACCATGAGGCGCTTGTTATCCAGCTCGCCGAGGACGGCACAGTCCAGATTAGGCTGAGCCGTTTCCATCGACACCTGATGGCAACGACAGCCACGCAGCTCGCTTAGAAAAGAGTACCCACTCGGCTTACTCTGCATCACGGCCGCATAGCCAAAACAGATGTGAACGGCGGTTTCGCCCTGCACCCCTTCGAGCGCCGCGTTTAAAGCGGACAGGCCATACTGCCGTGCCTTTTCAGGGCGCGACTGCATCCAAGGTTCGTCAATTTGTACGATATCGGCACCCGCCGCAAAGAGTTCGACAATTTCCTCGCGAACACACTCCGCATAGGCCATGGCCACCGCTTCGCTGTCACCGTAAAAATCGTCCTGGGCTTGCTCACTCATAGTGAACGGGCCAGGCACGGTGATTTTGATTTGTCTCAAAGTATGGGTGCGCAAGAACTTGAGGTCATCAACCTCAACCG
>JANLRI010000057.1:0-2092 GCA_031361565.1 Betaproteobacteria bacterium
GCTTGCCATTAAATTTGCCAAGGATCCTTTGCAATACCGCTACGAGCAAGCCTTGCGTGCCGGCGATTGCACCGCCACCGGTCAAGTGCTTGAGGCGAGCGTGGGCTTACGGACCTGCTTAGACGCACTACGGCCCGCATGGGAATCGGCCAAGACTGCAGTGGCTGTTTTCAATCAGAGCGCAATGGCTTTGTCGAAGCGTCCAAGTGATGGTAAGCCCGGTAAAGTTCTTGCGCTTGATGATTTGTTGAGCCTCGAAAGTGACCCACATCGACGCTATGTGGGACGCAAGCGCCGCGGCGTCGGGTTGGCCTGCATGTGGTACGGCATTGGCAATACGGTCATCGCCAATCCCTCCACAATGACGGTAGGTCTACGCGCCGACGGGCGCTTCATGTTGTACAACGGTGCCGTGGATATTGGCCAAGGAACCTATACGATTTTGCCGCAGATTTGCGCTCAAGCCCTCGGTGTTCCGGTGCGATTGTTCGATCAGATTCGGGCCGATACATGGTTGACTGAAGATGCCGGTAAAAGCTCGGCCTCACGGCAAACCTTCGTCTCTGGAAACGCTGCGAAATTTGCCGGGGAGTCTTTGCGGCGGAGGCTTTTAGGCTTGCTCGGTTTTGCGCAAGATGCCCCGGTGCAATTGAGTCTGGACTTAAGTCTGCTGCGGGGAAGCTTGAAAGTCGATGATGCGAAGGCTTTGGGTAGCGCCGGGGTTCGAGAAGAGCGGCGTGAACTGGATCTCTCGATGATGCCCACCGATGAGCGCGGTGACGTTGCGTTCGGCAGCGGCACGTTCAACCCACCG
Organism: Betaproteobacteria bacterium; assembly: GCA_031361565.1. GTDB lineage: Bacteria > Pseudomonadota > Gammaproteobacteria > Burkholderiales > Burkholderiaceae_E > JAPOKJ01. The sequence goes on from JANLRI010000057.1 coordinate 815, forward strand.
ACCGTGCCGCTTGATGCAAATGGTCAAGGGGTTCCCTATGCGTCCTATGGCTTTGCGGCGCAGTTCGCACAGGTTGAGGTGGATCTCGATCTTGGATCGGTTCGGGTGCTTAGTATTCATGCGGCTCATGATGTTGGCAAGGCGATCAACCCCACTCAGGTCGAAGGGCAGATTCACGGCGGCATCGCTCAGGGCCTCGGACTCGCCTTGATGGAAGAATATATTCCCGGGAAAACGGATAATCTTCACGATTATTTGATTCCCAGCGTCGGTGATATTCCACCCATCACCGTCCATCTGATTGAAGATCCTGAGCCACTCGGCCCATACGGTGCGAAAGGCGTAGGCGAGCCTGCCTTAGTGGCCACGGCCCCGGCGATTTTAAATGCGATTCGTCATGCGACCGGAGCTCGATTGAATCAAGTGCCCGTGACTCCGTCCAGAATGCTGGCCGCCTTGAAGCGATGAGCAAAACCGAAAAAATCATCTGTAACGCCTGCCCGGTTTTATGTCAGATCTCGCCGGGACGCAGTGGCGCCTGTGATCGTTATTCCAATGTAGAAGGTGTTTTGACCAGGGTCGACCCTATGGTCTTGCTCGAACGAGGTCAGCCGGCCGTGGCTTTCCCGCACGACCCAGCGCAGCCTTGGCCAGGTAATCTGGGGAGTTCTCTGGTGGTGACCGGCGTGGGCGCTGGAACGACCTATCCGGATTACAAACCAGCGCCTTTTATTGTCTCTAGTCAGCACGAGGGCGTGGACACGGTAACGGTGGTGACCGAAGGCATTTTTAGTTATTGCAGCTTCCGAGTCAAGATCGACACGGATCGCTGGCTCGGCCCTGAGCGCGCCATTGTGCGCCATAAAGGAGAGGCGGTCGGGCATGTGACGACCCATGAATATGGCTCGCAATTCTTGTCCCTAGGTGGGGTGCATCACCTCACCGCTGGCTCAAAGCGCGAAGGCAAAATCACCTGCGACATGATGATGTCGCTGGGCAACAAATTGGCGGTTGAGCTCGAAGTTGAAGGTGGCGCTCAGCTCATTGTGCAGTCTAACCGTGCGCCGATTGTGAATGGGCTGGAGGAACGGCGCATGCGGGTTGGCTGTGGTTCAGCCACCATTGGTATTTTTGCGCAGCAGTGGCATGGGTTGGTGGACGAAGTAGTGGTCGTAGATGACCATATCACCGGTGTGATGAGTGAACATCAGGCTGGACGTTGCCTCAATTGGAAGGAAACCGGCTTACGGCTGAAGGGAAAGCGCTCGACCCCGGGAC
>JANLRI010000074.1:0-1343 GCA_031361565.1 Betaproteobacteria bacterium
CCTCCATGTCGTCAAACCCAGTACGCTTCACACCTTGCAATCTTAAGCGTTCCGCTAACTCAACACTGGCGTGCTCGGGAAACACAAGGCAACCTCCTTCGCCGGTCGTAAGGTTTTTGTTGGCCTGAAAACTAAATGAAGCGAAATCGCCAAAACTGCCGATGAGGCGGCCTTTCCAAAGACTGCCCTGAGCTTGGGCTGCGTCTTCGACGACTCGCAACCCTCTTCGCAAGGCAATTTCATAGAGCCGGTCCATATCCATCGGCAAGCCCGAAAGATAGACTGGAATGACCGCCTTGGTGTTCGGCGTGATGGCCGCTTCCAGTTGAGCTAGGTCAAGGTTGCGAGTGACCGGATCAATATCCACAAATTTCGGTGTAGCACCGACCGCCAAAATGATATTGGCCGTGGCCACCCAGGTAATGGGCGTAGTGATGACCTCATCACCTGGGCCAATACCGGCCACGCGCAGAGCCACTTCCATGGTGCAGGTGCCATTGCCAAAAACTCTTGTGGTACGCCCAAAATACTCGGTCAATTGGGCTTCGAAGGCGGCGACCTTGGGCCCGGTCGTTAACCAGCCTGAGCGCAAGACTTCGGCCACGGCTGCAATGGTCGTCTCGTCGAGGCTGGGTCGGGTGAAGGGAAGAAAGCTCATGCTCAAAGAGAACTCATACAAAAGGAATCAAAGGCTCGCACTGAGTTGTCCTAACGCTAGCAGGCAAATTATCTGGCAGGCTTGACGATGGCTACGCGTAGCGTATCTTGAGCCACAACCTCGAAGGCCAGGCCCAAAGCCTGTACTTCTGGCAAGGTTTTGTGATACATCACGGCCGCCGCGCGCGGACTCGCATTCCAGCGCTGGGCGAAGCTCGCCATGTCCGGCAAAAAACGTCCCGGAGAATATTTCAATCCGAAATCCAACTCATCCCGGTCCTTGACCATCAGGGCGGTTTTCTTCAGATAAAAGGGCAAAGTATGGTCAAAATCATCCACCAAAAACAATGTGTAGTTCTGCGCCGGTCCCTGTGCGGTTTGGCTTTTCGCGATCGCTTCGGCCAAGCTAAACGACGACGCTCCGCGATCCCGTAGATTTTCGTGCCCCAACATTAACGATTGAGTCGCCACGAAGGCACCCAGAGCCACCATGAGGGCTGCGCTCACAGAGATTGTAGGAGTTTCACTAAAGGCACTTGAAGCCGCCTGGCGAGGGTTGCGATAAAAATCAATGCAATAAGCAAGCAGGGCTGAGGCTCCGAGCACGGCCAATCCGGCTTGAACCCAGTATTGATAGCGCTGATAGGCCAGCTTCGACAGTGCTGCTTCGGGCATCGACGGAATCC
>JANLRI010000105.1:0-1403 GCA_031361565.1 Betaproteobacteria bacterium
TTGAAGATGCGCGCCACCGATGGCAAACTTAGGCTAACAGATGTTGCCACGGCTGAAACCATGTTGCGCTTGGTCCAGTCCGTTCCAAGTCCTAAGGCTGAGCCCGTCAAGCTCTGGCTAGCAAAAGTCGGCTACGAGCGCATGCAGGAGATGGGTGATCCGAGCCTTTCCATAGACCGTGCAAGACAGACCTGGCAACAGCACGGGCGCAGTGATAAGTGGATTCAGCAGCGTATGACCGGCCAGGAAACGCGCAATAAATTGACTGACTATTGGCGCAATCATGAGATTAAGGAGGGTGACGAATTTGCGATTCTCACCAATATTATTCATAAGGAGTGGTCTGAGGTAAGCGTAAGCAAGCATAAGGACATCAAGGGATTGACCACTCAAAATCTGCGTGATCATATGAGTGAGGCCGAACTCATTTTTACGGCCCTAGCAGAACTCTCTACTCGCCAAATCGCGGAAAACCTGAACGCCACCGGGATGCCGCCAAATAAAATAGCCGCTAAATCTGGTGGCCGTATTGCTCGTCAGGCACGTAATTTATTGGAGAGGCAGACTGGGAAGTCAGTCGTAACGGGAGAAAACTACTTGCCGCCATCGGCTAAAAAAGTTCTGGAAAGAAAAAGTTGAGGCCGATATGGCAGTCGAACTTGAACAAGTCCCGTTATCAGCCCTTCAGCATTGGCATTACTGTCCTAGGCAGTGTGGGTTGATTCATCTGGAACAAGTCTTTGACGAAAATGTTCACACCCTTCGTGGCCAAGCGGTGCATGCCAAGGTCGACAAGCCAGGTGTAGAAACCGCTAAAGGAGTGCGTGTTGAGCGAGCGCTTCCGCTTTGGCATGATGCGCTCGGCTTGGTGGGTAAGGCAGATGTGGTGGAATTTTTGTCGGGTGGCATTCCTTATCCGGTCGAATACAAACACGGTAACCGTAATAAGGCCGCCGACATTGCCCAATGCGACGATGTTCAATTGACGGCGCAAGCCATGTGTCTTGAATCTATGACTGGCAAAGTAGTGGCCGAGGGTGCGATTTTTTATGCAACCTCTAAAAGGCGACGGGTGGTGCCTATTACAAGCGAATTGAAGGATCTTGTGACTCGTACTTCGCTGGCTGTACGTCAGATGCTCGCAACGACAATACTTCCGCCGCCGCTGGAGGCTTCTCAAGCTGCGAAGCGTTGTAAGGCTTGTTCTCTGATTGATCGTTGTCAGCCGCAGGCGCTTGGCGGGGGCATAGCCATTGCGCGCGCTGCATTGTTCGATCCTGATCAGTAAAGACTTTTAAACGTGCAACTTCTCAACACTCTATATGTCACTACAACGGATACCTATCTTCGCTTGGAGAACGAAACGCTCCGTGTTGAAGTGGACCGCGAAACGAGGTTGCGGG
>JANLRI010000157.1:0-12552 GCA_031361565.1 Betaproteobacteria bacterium
CTAGTGTGGAACGCCACACTAGGGCTCGTCCTTACTTCTTGGTATTAGTGGCCATGATGTAAGACCAAAGGAACTCATACTCTTCCTGTTTGAGGTTATCACCCCAGGCGGGCATGGCGCGTAATCCATTCCGTACCGAGTTCAAAAAGCGTGGCTTCTCTTCCTTAGTGAGCTTGCGAAGATCAAAGAAGGAGTTTCCCGACACCTGCATATTCAGGCCGTGACAGCGCGCGCAATAACTGGTGTAAACCTTCTTGCCTTCGCCGGCCTTACTGGGATCGAAACTGATGTCTTCGGCCGCAAAAGCGGGGGCCTGAGCCCCCGCGATTAGCGCCGCAACAAGTGCTCTGTGGAGCACAGCGGCAAGCTTCATGTGAACCCTCTACCTATTTCAGAGCAAAGGTCCAAACCGAACTTCCTGGAGGTACAGGAGGAAGGTTGGGATCGCCACCGAGAGCTGCGTAAACCGTTGCCGCTCCACTGGTGACTGTCACGTACTGCTTACCCTTGTGTTCCCACACAATGGGCAGACCAGAGATGCCGGAGCCCGTTTGGAATTCCCAAAGTTTTTTGCCGTTTTTAGCATCATAGGCCAGGAACTCGCCAGTTTGAGCGCCCGTAAAGACCACGCCGCCAGCGGTTGATACGACGCCAGACCAGAATGGAACTTTAGTGGCGACTTCCCATTTGGTTTTGCCAGTCATGGGATCAATCGCAGACAAATACCCGCGATTACCGTCTTTTGGCTCAACCCAGCCGCCGATGTCCACGCCGAGATACCAAGCGCCCTGCTTGTATTCAGGCTTAATCGCTTTGTACTTCCAGCCGAAGTTCAAGGTGTTGGCATATACCAAACCAGTGCTTGGACTGAAGCTGACCGGCTGCCAGTTTTTCGCACCGAAAACGTTAGGCCACACATCAACGTGATCTTTCATCTCCAAGGTGGCCTTGACGGTTTTGGTCAAGTCGGTGTCGATAGGACGACCCGTCTTCATGTCAATCCCGCTAGCCCAGTTCACAGTCTTGGCGTATTGGTTGGCTGCAAGCAGCTTGCCAGTGGCACGATCAAGAACATAGAAAAAGCCATTACGGTTGGCATTCAAAAGAGCCTTCGTTGGCTTACCAGCGACATTAATGTCCGCCAACACCATTTCATTCACGCTGTCATAATCGTAAGGATCATTCGGCGAGAACTGGAAATGCCACTTGACTTCGCCGGTTTTCGGGCTGATGGCCAGAACCGAGCAAATATAGAGGGAATCGCCACCACGGAAAGCGGCATTCCACGGACCGCCATTGCCAGTACCCCAATAAACCAGATCTAGCTCAGGGTCATAGCTGCCCGTGATCCAGGTCGAACCACCGCCTTTGAGGTAGGAGTCTTTGTCCTTCCATGTATCGCCACCCTTTTCATCGGGAGCGGCAATGGTGTAGCGAGTCCACAACTCTTTACCTGTCTTTGGATCCCAGCCCTTGATAAAGCCGCGTGTTCCAAACTCACCACCGGACATGCCAGTCATGACGACACCGTTAGCCACCAAAGGGGCGTGGGTCATCGAGATGCCAGTTTTGTAGTCGCCGGCCTTGCTCTTCCAGAGTGTTTTTCCGTCAGCAGCGTTGATAGCCATCACATGGGCATCAAGTGCGGTCCGGAAAATGACGCCGTCCTGGATTGCCAGACCACGGGAATGAATACCGCAGCATAGGAAGCCATTGATGTCAGCGGGCAGTTCAACAGGCACCTTCCATTTAACTTTGCCAGTCAACGCATCAACGGCCATAGTGGCATCGTGCACTGCAACATACATGACGCCGTTATAAACGAGCGGTTGGGTCGAGGCATTCGCCAAGCTGCCCATGCTGGCGTTCCAGATAGGAGTTAAACCCTTGATGTTAGCCGGAGTAATTTGCTTGCCGGTCGAATAACGTTGAGCGTTGTAGCCCATACCGTAGGTGACGACGTCACCGCCATTGGCAGCATCCGCCTTCAGTTCGCTGGCTGTTTGGGCATTGATGCTTGAGCTGAAGCTCGCTGCAGCAATCAGGCCCATCAGTGCGCCCAGCCGCACCAATTTACTGGTCTTAGTCATTTAGTCTCCTCGATGAAAACGGTTCAATCTTTACGATGATTTTCAAGCCGCTACCCTCCGTAGTGTTTTTGGCCATTTGAATAAACTCCAATTGGCTTGCGCTTGATGTATCACCGGCGATTGGACATTAGTTTGCACGCTTTAGCAAGTCGCGATTTCAAAACATTAGGTCTTGCTACGATATTTCTCATCGGATGGGATTTGATAGCCGATCGCTATACGGTTGGTGGTGCTCGCTAAAGCGACGACTCGCATGAACTCTCGATACTGTTCTTCGCTTAGGCCTTTCCCTTTTGCCGCGGCAGTATGAGTAGTGATGCAGTACTCGCAATTGTTGGCGATACTGACCGCGACATAGATGAGCTCTTTGGTGAGTGCATCCAGAGTACCAGGGGCCATGACCTGTTTGGCCTGCCCCCAAACCTGAGCGAGTTGCTCGGGATCATTGGCAAGTACACGCCAAAAATCGTTGATGTATTCAGTCTTACGCGTGCTTCGAATATCTTCAAAGACTTCCAAGGCGGCGGGACTGACTTCGTGGTCATTAAGCTTGGGTACGATAGGCATGAAAGTTTCCTTGTAGAGTCGGCCGCATTCATTCTAAATGTGTGGGAAGTGAACCCTTTCAAATGACCCAACTTAAGCATGCACTATGATCCCGGTCAACACAAAAAGGCTGGGCATGAACATACTGGTATTAGGGGCAGGCGCCATCGGTGGGTATTTTGGCGCCCGCTTAATCGAGGCTGGACAGGACGTCAGTTTCTTGGTGCGTCAGCCGCGCAAAGAGCTGCTCGACACCAAGGGCTTGCAACTCACGAGCTCGTTCGGTGATTTTTCTGCGCCCGTGCGGGCATTGACGAGTGTTAGCTCCCAGGATCACTACGACGTTGTTATCCTGAGCTGCAAGGCTTATGACTTGGACTCAGCGATTGAAATGGTGCGCCCCGCCGTCGACGCGACGACAGCGGTACTGCCCCTTCTGAACGGCCTCGCGCATATGGAGCGACTCAACGAAGCCTTTGGTGCACAGCGCGTCCTGGGCGGACTCGCCAAAATCGTTGTCGCGCAATCAGGTGACGGAAGTATTCAACATTTGAATGACTGGCGTACCGTTATTTTTGGCGAGCAAGGTGGAGGGCTGAGTACGCGAGTGCAGGCCCTTCACGAGGCTTTCCCTCAGGGTTCTGTGCTGGCCAAAGCGGTTCCAGATATTCAGCAGCAGATGTGGGAAAAGCTGGTACACCTTTCAACCGTGGCCACTGTAACCTGTTTAATGCGAGCCAGCGTTGGCGAAATCGCGCGTGTGCCCGGAGGTACCGAGTTGTTTTTGCGAATGTTGGCTTTGCACGCTGAAATTGCGACCCGCGAAGGTCATCCACCGCCGGAGACGTTTTTGGCGGACTATCGCCGACTGTTTGCGGATCAAACTGCGCCCTATGTGCCGTCTATTTTGCGCGACATTGAGCGACATAAACCCATCGAGGGTGATCATATTGTCGGCTTCATGCTCAACAAAGTACGTAAGCACGGCTTGGACGCGAGCTTGCATGAGATCGCGTATTTACATTTGCGCGCCTATGAAGCACGGCGGAGCGCAGGCCGGCTGTCCGCTTAGTGCTCCAGAATTGGCGAAACTCGCGTTGGGGTCGCCCTAACTCGTCTGATCCTCACTTCGACGTCGCCTTACTCCGACGCCGCCTTACTTCGCTTGAATGCCCGCGGCCTGCGCGACTCGCTTAAAGCGTTCAATTTCGGCGATGACGAAGGCCTTTAAGTCTTGGGGGCCGAGATCCATGAGTTTGGCCGGTTGGCCCGCTTGATAGGTTCGCGCTTCCGGACTCGCCATGACCTTTTTGAATCCTTCGTAAAGCTTATTAGTGATGTCATCGGGTGTGTCAGAGCGCACGAAGAATGAAGCCCACACATAGGACTCAAAATCCGCGTAGCCACTTTCCTTCATGGTTGGAATTTCGGGAAAGGCCGGGTCGCGCAGGTTGCCGGTAATGGCTAAAGCGCGAAGCCTACCGTCGCGGATTCGAGGTGCTGCGCCGGCGAAATCAATCGCGCCTGTGGTGAGCTGACCGCCCATGATGTCGACCATCATGGGTTCACCGCCTTTATAAGGTACGGCATTGATCTGAAGATTGGTGGCGGTGCCTAGCCATGCGCCAATCAGCTCATAACCTGCTGAATAGTTGCCGACGTTCAAGGACAGCCCGCTTTTCTTCGTCGCGTCGACCAAGTCCTTCATGGTCTTGTAGGGGGAGTCTGCCCGCACAATAAACGCCACCGGCGCAATGCTCACTCCAATCACGGGTCTGAAGTCCTTGATCGAGTCATAGGGTAGGTTCTTCATGACCACGGGATTGACGGTCATCGGTGAATTGGTGGCCATCAAGATGGTGTAACCATCCGCGGCCGCGCTCTTGACGGACTGCACCGCGATGATTCCGCTACCGCCAGGCTTGTTTTCGACCAGCACCGGTTGGCCCCAAAGCTTGGACAAGAGATCTCCGTAAAAACGAGAGCTGGTATCGGCGCCACTTCCGGCGGTAAACGGCACCAAGATTTTGATGGGCTTATTGGGATAGTTGGCGGCCTGCGCAAATTCTAGGGCGGGTGCCAGTGCCAACATTAATATAAGGGTGGTGATTTTCACTGATGAGGCCTCCTGGAAAAAGAAACGAACTTCGAATAAAGGCATGGAGGAATGGCGTCGTCCACGTCATTGTCGGAATTTATGTTTAGCCTGCTCAATGTGATTAGGTGTGCCTAGTGGGGTATTCCGTTACCGATGAGCGTACTGCTTAAGCACCCCTTCTAGCGCCCAGTGTTTTAAAGTTTCCGCGTTTATCCCAGCCTCGACAAGGCACTCAAAACTGTGCTCACCTAAATGAGGTGCAGAACTTCGAATCGACGCCGGGGTACGCGCAAAAAGTGTCGTCGGACGCACGGTAAGGGTCGCGCCTTGCGTGGGATGCTCGAGTGGCTCAAACAGGCCCACCGCCTTGAGGTGCGGATGCTCGGGGAGTTCGTCGATGCTGTAAATCCTTGTGGCAGGAATGTCTAATTGATCGCATAGAGCAAGACATTCGGCGCTGCTCATTTGGAGCGTGACCTGGGCCAGATCGAAATACAGCTCTTTAACCCGAGCGTTACGCTCCTGGCGATCATGGAAATTGTACTTGGCCGCGAGATCCTCGCGGCCAACATTTTTGAAAAGCACCGTCCAGTGCTCAGCGGTATACGGCAACATCGCGACAAAACCGTCTTTGGTCGGAGCGGGCTTACGGCCGCCCGCCAAGATTCTGGCATAGCCCGCCTTGCTTGGTGGGGGCATAAAAGTCAATCCGCCAAGATGCTCGGCGAGCGTAAAAGCCGCCATCGTTTCCAGCATCGGCACCTCGACGTATTGACCCTGGCCAGTGCGTTCGCGGTGAAATAGCGCCGCCAAGACAGCATTGACAAGCGCCATGCCGGTGGTCTTGTCTGCAATCAAGGAGGGTACGTAGTCGGGCTTGCCGCTTTCGCGGCCAATGAGGGCTGCGAGGCCGCAAGCCGCTTGAATCACGTCATCGAACGCAGGGCGTCCGGCGTCCGGCCCGCTTTGTCCAAAGCCGGTGGCTACGCAGTAAACCACGTTAGGGTTGACCTTTTCAACCGCACCGTAGCCTAAGCCCAAGCGCTCGATTGCGGGCACTCTCATGTTGTGAACCACCACATCCACGGTTTTCGCTAATTCCAGCGCGAGCGCTTGTCCCGTTGATGTTTTGAGGTCCAAGGCTACCGAGCGTTTGTTGCGGTTGATCGCCAGAAAGATTGAACTCATGCCAGGGTTCTTGGACACGCCGTTAGAGCGCATCAGATCGCCTTCGATGCTTTCGAGTTTTATGATGTCGGCCCCGTAATCGCCGAGAATCTGCGTGGCTAGTGGGCCCAGGACGACCGAGGTTAAATCCAAGACGCGAATCCCTCGCAGGGGGCCGCTTATTGGCCCAGTCTCGGTCCGGCTAGGCCTTGCTTTTAGGGGGGGCATTGTCATTGTTTGAGGCTAGCACGGGATCAGGGGAGTTCCCACGAAGATTCGGGTAATAGCGAAACGTCACACTCTAAATAGACTTGGCGAACTGGGTTCTGCGAAATCTCTGACCGCTTGGATGGCCTCGTCGTGGCATCATGGATATTCAACGCCTTTGAGGAGTCTCAAATCGAAGCTTTAAGAATCGCCCCATGTAGTTTGTCGCCTGAGTGCGAAAGTCTCCGCCTCCAAGTGCGTGGGTTTTTGGCCGACGCTCTCCTCAGCTATCCGTCCGCAAAGAGAGTCAGAAATTGGTCAGGCTCGGATCCCGAGTTTAGTCGCAAGCTCGGCGCTAAGGGTTGGATCGGCATGACTTGGCCCAAGCGTTATGGCGGCCAAGAGCGCTCCCTTCTTGAGCGTTATGTGGTTATGGAAGAAATGCTCGCCGCCGGTGCGCCTGTGGGTGCACATTGGGTCGCTGAGCGCCAAAGTGCGCTACTCCTGATGCGATTGTCTCCCGAGTTGCTCGCGCCCCGCATCGTACCGTCGATTGCTCGCGGTGAAACCTATTTTTGTATCGGCATGAGTGAACCGGACTCGGGGTCCGATCTTGCGTCGATCCGTACTCGCGCCGTGAATACCGAGAAAGGTTGGGTGATTAACGGTCGCAAAGTGTGGACCTCGCGCGCTCATAGCTCGCATTACATGATTGCGCTGGTGCGCACCGGCGCACAAAGCGAACAGCGCCATGCCGGGATGTCGCAATTCTTAGTCGATATGAAAACCCCTGGACTAACCGTGCGTCCGATTCGAAATCAATTGGGTGAGCATGATTTTAACGAAGTCACTTTTGACGACGTCCTGGTGCCCCATGAACATTTGATCGGAACAGAAGGCGATGGCTGGAATCAAGTCTCGGGTGAGCTTGCTTTTGAGCGTAGTGGGCCCGAGCGTTACTTGAGCAGCAGTCAGCTCTTACTCGAAATGTTGGACAGCGCCGACGCCAAGGATTCTCGCCATGCGGTTCAACTAGGGCGGATCGTTGCCGGTTATGCCACCCTGCGCCAGATGTCGCTAGGGGTGTCGGGCATGTTGGCGCGCGGGGAAAATCCGGCTTTGGCGGCAGCCTTGGTGAAGGATCAGGGTGCTCTGGTCGAACAAGCCATGCCCGATATCGCCCACGATTTGTTCGGCGGTGTTGCCCCGCCAGATTCCGATCTTGCCTGGGCGATGTCTTACACCGCGCGCGCCGTCCCTTCCTTTTCACTGCGCGGCGGAACCAGAGAAATTTTACGCGGCATGATCGCGAAAGGCTTGGGGCTACGATGAGTGTTTCCATGATTGAGGAAAGCGCAGCGCGATTATTTGCAGACAATGTGGACAAAGCAGTGCTTGAGAAGTTTGAAGCCGGAATCTGGCCGCATAAGCTTTGGTCCCTACTGGTTGAAAATGGGCTGACTCTCGCGCTCGCCGCCGAATCATCGGGAGGAATTGCCGCCAGTTGGAGCGAGGCCTATCCGATCTTGCGTGGTCTTGGCTATTGGCAAGTGCCTCTGCCACTGGCCGAAACCATGGTGGCCTCATTGATGTTGTCACGAGCGGGGCTGGCGATTCCGGAGGGTGCCATTGCGCTAATCGACGAAATCCAAGCCGCCGGACTGAAGCGCGCCGAAGACGGTACGTGGAGTGGTAAGGCCCGCAGTGTTCCTTGGGCGCGCTATTGCCGATGGGCCTTAGCGTCCGTACCTGAAGGGCTGGTGCTGTTTGATCTTGCGCTCGAGGATCGGGCCTTAGATACTGGTGTAGTAAGCCTGATCCAACGCACAAATCCGGGCCTTGAGCCCGTGGACGAGCTAGGGTTTGCCAACGTGAGAGGCGTAGCTCAGGCCCCTCATCCCTTCCCGGAGCTGGCGAACCCGCTCCTCACTTTGGGTGCCTTGTGTCGAAGTGCGATGATGGTTGGCGCGATGGAATGGCTGCTTGAGCAGTCGGTGCAGTACGCCAAAGACCGCGTTCAATTCGGCAAGCCGATTGGGCGCAATCAGGCTATTCAGCAGAGCTTAGCCTTGATGACGGGCGAAGTGGCTGCCGCGCGTATGGCCGCCATGGTCGCTTGTGCGGATGCGCCCGGCATTGCGAGTCAAGATTGCGACTCGGCCCTGTTTAGCATTGCAGTGGCCAAGGTACGTGTCGGTGAAGCCGCTACTCGCTCAGCGTCGATTGCACACCAAGTGCATGGTGCGATTGGATTTACCTACGAGCATGCCTTGAACTTTGCAACGCGCCGCTTGTGGGCCTGGCGTGAAGCCTACGGCGCCGATGCCTGGTGGGCACAGAAGCTAGGAGAAGCGGCGATTCAAAGTGGCGCGAAAGGGTTTTGGCCGGGGATCACTGGCCGCCATTTTGCTGATCTGTCTTAATCGCACTACTTTCTCTGCAGCTCGGCGCCTAATTCGCTTCATTAGGGGTTGCGCGCCAGCCGCATTTTTAATCCAATCGGGGACATCACAAAAGCCATGAGCTCTCTGGCCTCGCCTCCATCGGGCGTGTCCACCGCCTTGATTTGAAAGCTGCCCAGTAACATTGCCATGGCGATTTTGATCTCTAAAATCGCCAGGTAACGCCCAGGGCAGGTTCTCGGGCCGGAGCCAAAAGGCATTGAAACCCGCGCGTTCTGATTCGGCCACCTCTCGGGCTTGAATTGAGTTGGATTGTCAAAATATTTTTCGTCGACGGTGTCATGGCGAAACGTATTCCAGACGATGGTTCCTGCTGGAACCCGGACGCCTGCGATCTCAGTCTCCTTCGTGGCCTCAAGCGGCATAAAAGGCGCTACGGGCTTGAGACGCATCGCTTCGCTAATGCAGCCATCCATGTAAAGAAGGGAATCCATTTGCTCAATTGTGAAGCTTGCACAGTCGGGCGCCAGGCGACGTACCTCGTCGCTTGCTTTGGCGAGCGTGTCGGGGTTTTGACGTAGTAAGTAAATCATCCACGAGATCGTGTTGGCCGTAGTGTCCTCTCCTGCCAGGAGCATGGTGGACACATTGCCGGCCACGGCATCGTCATTAACGCCGCTTTCAGTAGAGTCGGCCGCGACAATCATTGCCTCAAGTAAGTTGCCTGGCTTGGCATGTCTTTCCGGCTCGGCTTGTAAGCGCGCGCGAGCTTTCAAAATTAAATCATCGACCGCCGCGAGCATGGATTTAACGCTACGGTCCAAACGCCGATCTTTTGGAAGTTTGAAGTATCTCCAATACGGGAAAAGTGACAGGCTGCGTCTTGCCATCGCAGGCAAGATATCGTCTAAGTATTGTTGAATGACATCGTCACCCGACTCCAGCGTGTTGACCTCGGTGCCGAAGGCGAGCCCTGCAATGATATCGACTGTATAGCGCTTGAGATCGTTGTCAAGACTAATACTTTTACCTTGATCGGCGGCTGCCAGCCAACGGTTTTGAAGTCTATTAGCCACTTTGACGAGTGCAGGAAAGTAAGCCCGTATCGGTCCAGGTGCAAAACCTGCCATCACCATGCGCCGTTGGTTACGCCACTCAACACCTTCGGCCAGAAATAGCCCTGGTGTACCCCCCATTTCACGCGCCACAGCCGCCGAAACAGACGGGCGCCGAAAACGTTCGGGGCGATCTCTCAACACCGTGGAGATCAGTTGATGATCGGCCACAACGAGGATCGGACGGCGCCCAAAAAAAACTCTAAAGACGCTACCGTAACGCTTCGCCAGATTTTCAATATCTTGATGAATGCTCAAAGGTCTAAGGCTCAAGATATTGCCGACCAGAGGCCAGGCCCAAGGTCCAGGAAGCTCTTTAATTTCTCGCAGGGCCGGAAGCTGTAGGGGTTTGGTAGTCATGACGCATTTTAGCTTTAATGCGATGTAAGGCGGGCTTCAACCCTTCAAGTCGCTTGAGTAAGAGTGCTGCGTGCGCTGAAATGACGACGGACAAGCATGGTCCATAGAGCGTATTCTCTGCATATGAATACTCAAACCATCCAAAATCAAGAGGTTGCTGCAGTGCAAGTCAGCCGCACTAATCACGTTGCTGTGGTCGAGCTCTGCCGTCCGCCGCACAACTTCTTTGACATGCAAATGATCAAGGCGGTCGCCGATGCTTTTGAGGCGCTTGAGGCGGACGCGACTTGCCGCAGCATTGTTTTGTGCGCGCAAGGCACCTCGTTTTGCGCGGGCGCTAATTTTGGCGATTCGAAGCGCGAAGTTGCCGATAGCCCGAGGCGCGTGAACCCTCTGTACTTTGAAGCCATCCGCATGTTCTCTTGTTCAAAACCGGTGGTCACGGCCGTGCATGGCCCAGCCATCGGCGGCGGTTTGGGATTGGCTTTGGTGGGTGATTTTCGGGTCACTTGCAAGGAAGCGAAATTTTCTGCCAATTTCAATCGCTTGGGCTTTCATCCAGGCTTCGGTTTGTCGGTGACCTTGCCGCGCTTGGTGGGTGTTCAAAAGGCGGCACTGTTGTTTTACACCGGGCGCCGAGTGTCGGGCGACGAAGCGCTCGTAATGGGTTTAGCCGACGTATTGGTGGCGCAAGACCAGGTCCGTTCCGAGGCCATCAAGTTAGCCACTGAAATTGCCATTTCTGCGCCGCTCGCCGTGGTCTCGACCCGAGCAACGCTTAGACGCGGACTGGTGGATGCGATCCGGGTGGCCGTCGCGCATGAAAGTACCGAGCAAAACTGGCAGTTTAAAACCGAGGATTTTAAGGAAGGCATCGCCGCCATGAGCGCTCGCCGCGATCCCCAGTTTCAAGCGCGCTAGAACCGAGTCGTCGTCGGCAGAAAGTGCGTCGCACGTCAATTAGAAGTATGATGGTCCATGCATTTACAGGCCTCTCGGCCAGAAAGGATTTATGACGTTCATTCAGCGTATTTCGCTTGCCTTGGTGCTTGCAGGCTTTTTCTCCGTATCGGGTTGTGGCGATAGCGGCAGTGGCGCGCCGGTTAGTGGCCTTATCATTAGCAATGCCACGCCGTCATCAGCCAATGGCACCTACGCCTTGACGGTGGTGACGTCAAATACAGTGGCGGGTATTACCCAGGTGAAGATCGCCGATCCAAGCAATGCGGGTCGCTCGCTGCAGGTTTTTTACAATGCTTCGTTGGCGTTGACGTCCGTCATTTACACCTCGCCTGAATCGCCGGTGAGCCTGATGACTTGTGTTGTAGGCAGCTCGACTTCTGCCTGTCCTGCGGCAGCCATTTTCTTTGATCTGCCAGGCAAAAAGATCACGTTCACGAACGCGACCTTCACGCAATTGACAATTGGTGTGGGCACCTTGAATGGGACGGTGAGTTGGTAATCGATTTAACGAATTCGGCGGGTTCCAGGAAGCTCCAGGAAGCTCCAGGAACCCCAAGCTTTACTGTCTCTTTACCGTACTGGCTCTTAAAATAGGCTTGGTCGCGACCTCCAAGAAACGTGGTCCTATTTTCTTGATCTTCGCGGCGACCGGGTCAATGAGTTCCAGAATAAGGAGTGCGGCTTTTTCGCCCATTTCCTCACCGTTGACCGCCAGTGTCGAAATTGAGGGAACGCAACAGGCCGAAATCTCAAACGCACCAAAGCCAGCAATGGCAACTCGCTGAGGGACCGCCCAGCCACGCTCCAGGCAGTAGGTAAGGGCTCCGAACGCACAGGGGTCAGAGACGCACATCACCGCCTCAGTGTCAGGATGGCGGTTAATCAAGGCGCCGAAGGCCTCCCGGCCTTGGGCCATACCAATGGGCGGTGGTCCATAGGCCATTTGCCGTGCAGCGTCTAGGCCCGCATGACGCATGGCATCCTCAAAACCCTTTCGGCGTTGATCACCTCGGGTTCCCGCATCACTGCTCTCGCCAATGTAGGCGATCTTTGAATAGCCGAGAGCAATGATGGCAGCCGTCATGTCTCGCGCGGCTTTGCGGTTGGAAAATCCCACCACATGTCCAATGGGCTTGGTCGGTTTTTCCCAAATTTCAATGACCGGAATGCCAGAGTTTTTTAAGATCTCTCGGGTACGCGTGGTGTGTCCATCGTAGGTCAGAACGATGGCCTCGGGTCGCCGCTTCAGCATCCATTCCACCAGCCGTTCCTCTTCTCGCGCCTGATAGTTGGTGAAACCTAAGAGCACCTGTAAACCCGCGGGCTCCAAGATGCGCTTCATTCCCATGACTGTTTCGGCGAAATGCGGATTATTCACGGAGGGTACAAGCAAGGAGACAAATCCTGAGCGCTTGGACGATAGCCCCCCGGCCAGGAGGTCGGGCATATAACCCAGCTCCTTGACCACCTTAAGCACCAGGGCGCGCGTCTCTGGAGCTACACGGGCCTCGGGTTTGAGCGCACGGGAAACGGTCATCACTGAGACGCCCGCTGCTAAGGCGACATCGGTCATTCGCGGTGAGCCAATCAGTGTGGGATTCTTG
>JANLRI010000165.1:0-1090 GCA_031361565.1 Betaproteobacteria bacterium
TCGACAAAAGTGGTTCGGCCGCCCATGGATCCTCTCAGCACACGGCGGTGGTAGAACTGTCAGGTGTGATTGACTCCGGTGGAACTGCATCGGCCGAATCCATCAATGGGGCACTGCAAGCGGCCTTCAAAGATAGCTCAAGCGCGGCCGTGCTTTTAAAAATCAATAGCCCTGGGGGTAGTCCAGTACAAGCCGGCATGATTTACGACGAAATTCTTCGTCTGAAAAAGCTCCATCCTAAGACTCCAATTTACGCCGTTGTGGAAGAAATCTGTGCCTCAGGGGGTTACTATGTGGCCGCTGCCACCGACAAAATCTTCGTGGATAAGGCGAGCTTGGTCGGCTCGATCGGCGTGCTCTTGGATGGCTTTGGTTTTACCGGCTTGATGGAAAAACTGGGCGTTGAGCGCAGACTCCTCACGGCCGGCGAAAACAAGGGTTTTCTGGATCCTTTTTCGCCTCAAAACGATGTCCAGCGAAAGTACGTCCAAACCATGCTGGCAGAGATCCATCAACAATTTATTGATGCTGTTAAAAACGGCCGCGGTAAACGCCTGAAGGAATCGCCTGAGATGTTTACTGGTTTGATCTGGAGCGGTGTCAAAAGCATTGAGCTCGGCCTTGCTGATGCTCAAGGGACGATGGATTCTGTGGCCCGTGATGTCATCAAGGTTGAAAATATGGTCGACTTCACCCCCCGTGAAAATATCATCGACCGCTTTTCAAGGCGCATTGGAACGAGTGCAGGCGATACCGTGGTGCGCAGTCTGCGCTCGGGCACGAGCTTGCGTTAAGGGTGTTTAGGCAAGTAGGCTAAACACCGCCATGCTGTCCTTGATGGCTTCAAACTCTTTAGAGCGCTCACCCATTCTGCGGTGCCATTGCGAAATCTTGAGGGTGATGACACTTTCAGAGGGCAGCCCCAGATCGAGCGCCACACTCAGCCAGGTCTCTGGCTTCAAGACTCGCAAGGCCGCTTGCAGCATGACTGTGTTGCGATAAGGGGTCTCAATAAACAGTTCGGTTTGGGAATTGTGTTTCGAGCTTCGCTCGAGATTGACAATGGCTTTGTCGCGGTCCGCGACACTAC
>JANLRI010000208.1:0-3663 GCA_031361565.1 Betaproteobacteria bacterium
CCTCACGGCTGGCGAAATTATGGCCCAACTGTGGATGGCCAATCAAGCCCTAGGAGCTTACAAAAGCGCCGCGGGTGTGAAACCAGATCGCATCATCAGTAATGTGGTCTTCATGGGAATGGGCGAGCCCCTCCAGAACTATCTGCCGACTTTGACGGCCTTGCGCATCATGTTGGATGACAATGCTTACGGCTTGTCACGGCGCCGTGTCACGGTATCGACTTCGGGGGTGGTGCCGATGATGGATCGCCTACGGGACGATTGCCCGGTGTCCTTGGCGGTGTCTTTGCACGCACCCAACGACGCGCTGCGCGATGATCTGGTGCCTCTGAATCGCAAATATCCTTTGGCCGAATTGATGGCGGCCTGCCAGCGCTATTTGGAAAAAGCACCGCGCGATTTCATTACGTTTGAGTACTGCATGCTCGATGGCGTGAACGATGGCGTGGCCGAGGCTCGCCAGTTACTGAGCTTGGTCAAAAATATACCTTGTAAGTTCAACCTCATTCCCTTCAACCCGTTCCCCGAATCAGGCTTGCTTAAATCCAAGCCTGAGGCGATCAAACGTTTCGCTCAGGTGTTGTTGGAAGCAGGCATAGTCACCACGGTAAGAAAAACCAGGGGTGATGATATTGATGCCGCTTGCGGCCAACTCGCGGGTGAGGTACAGGACCGGACTCGTTTGGCCGAGCGCAGCGCCAAGCAACAAGTCATCTTGTTTTCAAACTCCAGACCTTCAAACGCTAGACACTAGCAAGGCACCTCAGTGACAACTTGTCGATTACTCGCTGTTTTTGCCATGGTTTTGACCATACTAACGGGCTGTGCGACGCGAGCTGGGGAGGGCGCCGATGTCGCTGGCGATAATGCCCGCTCGGTTGGCTCGGTGCTGCCTTCCTCGCAGGAAGAAAGCATAGATCGCCAGCGCGCCCGGATCCGCTTGGAGTTAGCGGGAAATTATTATCAAAAAGGCAATTACAGCGTTGCCTTAGAGGAGCTTCGTCAGTCCTTGCTGGTCGATCCCAACTATGCCGCCGCATACGGGCTTCTCGGCTTGGTTTATATGGACCTGGGTGAGAATCAAAAAGCCGGAGATAGCTTTGTGCGTGGTTTAAAGTTGGCGCCTACCGATTCCGATTTGAACAATTCCTATGGTTGGTTTCTCTGTCAGAACAAGCAAGAACGTGCTGCCATTGCCTACTTTGATCGTGCCTCCAAGAATCCCCTGTATGCAACCCCCGGCAAACCTTTGCACAATGCAGGTATTTGCCTACGGAAGGTCGGAGATGTGAAGGCTGCTGAGGCTTATTTATTGCAGGCCTTCAGAGTTGACGCGGGTAGTCCGATTGCAATGTTTAACCTAGCGGAAATCTATCTTCAGTCGAAGGATGCGGAGAAAGCGCTTTTTTATACAGAACGTTTGTTGGGGACCTATGAAGCCAACGCTCAGATGCTATGGCTATCAATAAGAGTAGAGCGTTTAAGGGGAAATCGCGATGCGGAACTCTCCTTAGGCAGTCGCCTTAGGCGTCTGTTCCCGGCCTCACCTGAGGCGTCTTTATTAGAGCAAGGAAAATTCAATGACTGAGCAGCTCAGCATTGTTGCCGAAGCACAGAAGCGGGTGGCAGCAACCCCGGCAGAATTGAAAGGGTTACGGGAGGCCGCTGGCCTTTCGATTCCAGGTACGGCCGCACAGTTGCGCTTGGCAGCCCGTCAAGTCGAGGCCCTAGAGCTCGGTGAATGGGACAAGCTGCCCGGGATTGCTTTTATCAAGGGCGCTTTAAGGTCTTACGGTCGCTTATTGAGCGCCGATCTTGGTCCCTTGATCGCCTATGTTGATCAGCAACTGGGCCGCATTGAGCTCAAAGCGGATCGAACCCTGGAAGGAAAAATACCTGAGCGCTCGGCTTTAGGGTTCGGGGAGGGCGGCAAGGGTAATAAATGGGCATGGGTTGGACTCGCACTCATTGGCTTGGCCGCGGTAGCGCTCTTCTTCGGCCAGGGACTTGATAGTTATATCCCCAAGCAATTTATTCCTCCCTCGAAAACGATGGATCTAGGGCGCGATGCAAGCCCCGCGGCTGCAGGGGCAAATTCACCCGGGCCTACACCAGGCGTCGCCAGCCCATCGACGGGGGCGAGCGGCAGGACCGGCTCGACTGGTTTACAAACGCCTTCAACATCAACCACTGGCACCGATCCCTCCCGACCCGCAACGGGTAGTTCAGTCACTACCGCTTCCGAACCCTCTACGGCAACCGGGCCAGTTTCCTCTTCGAGCGGCTCCGTGACCGATCCGACTAAGTCCAGCAGTCCGAATTCGAGTGGCCCGAGTGGCCCGCTGACCGGCGAGGCGCAGTACCACATCAGTTTTGCCAAAGACTCCTGGGTTGAAATTAAGGATGCTGGAGGTGAGCGTGTTTTGTATGGCAATCAAGCGGCTGGTACAAGCCAGGTACTCAAGGGTAAAGCGCCCTATTCCGCCGTGATTGGAAATGCGATTCATGTGAAGGTTGAGAAAAAAGATAGTTCGGCCAGTGCGTCTAGTATTGGACAAGTTGTGCCCATGCCTAAAGACACGCGGCAAGGTATTGCCCGTTTAACGATTCGTTAGAATGGAAAACCACTCGAAGATTTCGACGTCGAATATTCAGGGCCCTGAGACTATGCAACAAAATGGACTGAGTACGGCAGGCGCTGAGGAAAGTTTTGACGCTTTCGCTGCGCTCACTTTAGAGGCCATTGATGCGGGGGCAAAGCCAAAACGGGCCTGTCAAGAAGTCGTGGTCTCGTGGGGGGGGCGCGAAGTAAAAATCGGCGGGCAAGAGCCAGTGGTCGTCCAGTCGATGACCAATACAGATACCGCCGATGCGATTGCCACAGCAATTCAGGTGAAAGAGCTTGCCATCGCAGGCTCCGAGCTGGTACGAATTACAGTCAATACACCCGAAGCCGCCGCCGAAGTGCCCGCCATTCGAGAGCAGTTAGATCGCATGGGCATCGACGTGCCTTTAGTGGGCGACTTCCATTACAACGGCCATAAGCTTTTGACGCAATATCCTGATTGTGCGAAGGCCTTATCGAAGTATCGAATTAATCCGGGCAACGTTGGCGCAGGTAAGCGACGTGACGATAATTTTGCGCAAATGATTGAAGTGGCAGCGCGTTACGACAAACCGGTTCGAATTGGCGTGAACTGGGGCAGCCTAGACCAGGCTTTGCTGGCGCGCTTAATGGATAGCAATGCGGCGCGCAGTAGTCCATTTACCGCACAGCAAGTGATGCGTGAAGCCTTGGTGACCTCGGCACTCGAAAGTGCCGCACGGGCACAAGAGCTTGGTTTGGCGAAAGACAAAATTATATTGTCTGCAAAAGTCTCCCAAGTTCAAGATCTGATTGCGGTGTACCGGGCCTTAGCCTCTAGGTGCGACTACCCTCTGCATCTAGGCTTGACTGAGGCGGGCATGGGCAGTAAAGGCATCGTCGCCTCTACCGCAGGTATTGGCGTGCTCTTGCAAGAGGGCATCGGGGACACGATTCGTGTCTCACTGACTCCTGAGCCGAACGGTGATCGCCGCAAAGAGGTGATTGTTGCCCAGGAAATATTGCAGACCATGGGCTTGCGAGCTTTCACTCCAATGGTGATTGCCTGCCCCGGTTGT
>JANLRI010000251.1:0-3623 GCA_031361565.1 Betaproteobacteria bacterium
GCTGATGATGGCGCGCAGCGAATAGTCTTGCAAAAGATTGTCGAAGTCATGGCCTTCCTCGCCAGGAACGGTGGCGCGTAGATGCAAAGTCACCTCAGTGCCGCGACTCGTTTTTTCGCAACCTTCCACGCTGAACTCGCCCGAGCCGTCTGATTCCCAAAGCGTCGCTTGGCCGGAGTCTGCGCCCGCACGACGGGTGCGCACGGTGACCTTGTCCGCAACAATAAAGGCCGAGTAAAAACCGACACCGAACTGTCCGATAAGTTGAGAGTCTTTAGCATTATCGCCAGAGAGTTTCCCGAAAAACTCCTTGGTGCCGGAACGCGCGATCGTGCCCAGGTTATCAATCACCTCTTCACGCGACATACCAATGCCGTTGTCCGAAATGCTGAGAGTGCGGGCCTTTTCATCCATGCTGATACGGATCTTGAGTTCGCCGTCGCCTTCGTAAAGATCGCCGTTGCTCAGTGCCTCGTAGCGTAACTTATCGCAGGCATCCGAGGCATTCGAAATCAGCTCGCGCAAAAAAATCTCATGATTGCTATAGAGCGAATGGATCATCAACTGCAGGAGTTGCTTGACCTCGGTCTGAAAGCCCATGGTTTGCTTGGCTTGCCCCTGTGGAGCGGCGTTCTCAACTGTCATTTTTTCCTCATGTAATAAATCTGTTTCATCCAGCGCTAAGCGCACTAATGCGACTCATATTTTGGGTTGGTTTTGGGGTTTTCAAGAGCTGGGTGAGCGCGACCCACATTTTAGAATTATTGCTGGTGGCCACATTAAACCGCAGCCATTGGCTATCGCGCTGATCGGGCATAAACAGGCTCCCAGGCGCCAGTAAAAAACCTTTGTCGAGCATGGCCTGGGCTAGAGCGTTGGTGCCATAACGACTTTGCGCCCACAAAAACATGCCCACCTGAGGGCTGGCAAACACCTCTAGCCCCAGTTTTTCAAGTTCGCGCAGGACCGGAGCGCGCGCAACATTGAGTTGTTGGCGTAAGCGCACGAGATGGCGCCTGTAATGGCCTTCAGAGAGTATCCGGTACACCACCCGTTCGCCCAGCTCAGAGGAGGTTAGCCCGACCAGCATTTTCAGGTCAGTCAGTTCGCGGGCCAGATCGGGCGAGGCCACCAAGTACCCTACCCTGAGGTTGGCCGCCAGCGTCTTGGAAAAGCCGCTGAGATAGATGATATTTTTAAGCTGATCGAGCGCAGCCAAACGCGTGCAGGCCTGAAAACTTGCGCCCGGATGCAGGTCCGAATAGATGTCGTCCTCAACCACTTTGAAATCAAGTGTTTCGGCCAAGCGCAGCACCTGAAAAGCCTTGGCGGCACTCATTGAGGAACTGGTGGGGTTGTGAAGAATTGCGGTAGTGAAGAATAATTTAGGTCGGTGCTCACGAGCTAAGGCCTCAAGTACCGCGAGGTCCGGCCCATCGGCCAGACGCGGAACGCCGAGTATGCGTGCACCCAGTAAACTGATCCGACCAAACAGCAAAAACCAGGACGGCTCATCCACCAAGACCGTGTCGCCTGGGCGAATAAAATGCTGTGCGATCAAATCTAAGGCTTGGGTGACGCCATTGGTCATCACGATTTGGTCAGGGCTGGCCTGAATATCCACTTCCGCCAATTTCATCTGAAGCTGTTGGCGTAGGGGCAAATATCCCTGAGGATGGCCATAGTCCAGGAGCCCTGCACCGGATTGACGACTTAAAGTTCGCAGACTGGTGGTCACCAGGGCCTCATCAAGCATTTCGGCGGGCAGTACCCCACCGCCTGGCATGTCCTGAGCCGGCAGGCGCTTAAACATATTGCGCAGTAACCAAACCACGTCGACTCGCCCCTGCGGCACTTCGGCCCAACTTCTCGCCACCGCCAAACCCGCCTGCAAGGATCGCTCGCGAACATAGAAGCCCGAGCCTCGGCGGGACTCCAAATAGCCGCGTGCGATTAATCGATCATAGGCTTCGACAACCGTAAAGCGAGACACCTCTTGTTCGTCCGCAAACTGCCGTATGGAAGACACCTTGCTCCCTGGCCTAATTAAACGATCATCAATGCGCTGCGCATACCAGGCGACGATGCGCTCCACAAGCGTTTGGTCGCCTTGGCTTTGTGAGTCACGCAACAGTAATTGAGGGCGAACAGGCATAGCGATAGAAATGAGAGTGGGACGTACCAGTGAAGCGCCAGTAGCGCGGCAAGTGTAATAACGTTAGCGTCATGAAGTGTAGAAAAGTGACCGGGCAGTCGGACCGGTACAGTTACCAATCTAGCAACACAACTGTACCGCAACTGAACTGGTCAATAGTCTAAACTCCCTGCTCATGGAAATCAATATCCCGCTCTACCTTTCCTTTATTTGGTTCTCGCTCGTAGGTTCGTTCACGCCCGGCCCAAACTGCTCCCTGGCTCTTGCCGTCGGCATCCATCATGGCGTGCGGCCCGTCTGGCGGCATGCGCTCGGCGTTTGCCTCGGCGTGACCATTCTCATGCTATTGGGTCTCTGGGGGAGCCTGGATCTTCTGAAGATCTATCCACTCGCCGCCACCATTCTCAAAATTTTCGGGATCGCCTATCTCTTGTATTTGGGGTATTGCTTCGTCAGGGCAGCACAATCCCGCATGGATGACAGCCCCAGCAATGCGGTGCCCAAGCCAAGTATTTATCAAAGCGCTTTTATGCAGATTAGCAACCCTAAAGCCTGGCTCCTCATCACGGGCACCTTGGGCGCCTATCAAGGCATGGCTCAAAGTTTCTGGCTAAATGCCTCGTTGATTTTGGTCACGCTATATTTTTGCATTTGGGGCGCGGTCTATCTTTGGGCTTGGATGGGACAATCGATTCGCGCTTGGCTGAACCTTGGCCGACGCATGCAGGTCTTCAATATCGCTCTGGGTCTTTCGCTGATCTTGACGGCGCTTTGGTTGGTGTCTCAATAATGTGGCTTGGTTTTATTGGCGTCTTAATTTTCTCTCTCACCCTACCGGCCACCCGATTTGCCGTAGAGGGGTTCGAGCCTGCTTGGTTGGCGATTGCGCGAGCCGTGCTCGCTGCGATGATTGGTGCCGTGGTTCTTTTTTTAACCAAGCAGTCCCGGCCACAGCCCCATCAATTGAAATCCATCGCCGCCATCATTGCCGGTGTGGTCTTTGGCTTCCCGTTCTTTACCTCGGTCGCGATGAAGACCGTCGACGCCTCCCATGGAGCCGTGGTGGTTGGGCTACTGCCGATGGCGACCGCCATCGTGAGCTCCACCGTGAACCACGAGCGTTTGAGCCGAGCCTTTTGGGCGTGCTCGATCATCGGTGCGGCGATTGTTTTGGGCTACGCCATTTCACAGGGCAAGGGCGTCATAGGCTGGGGCGATGTTTGCTTGCTGCTCGCCGTAGCCTCAGCCGCGGTGGGCTACGCCTACGGTGGCAAGCTCTCCCTGGAATTGGGAGGTTGGCAAACCATCGCCTGGGCATTGCTCTACAGCTTGCCCATCATGATTGCGCCGCTCCTCTACCTGAGCTGGAACTTCAATTTCTCAGCGGTGAAGCCTAGCGCCTGGTTTGGGTTTCTATATGTAAGCCTCTTTAGCCAATTTATCGGCTTCTTCTTTTGGTATGGCGGCA